>JAJZJD010000013.1 GCA_021828445.1 bacterium | reverse complement strand
TATTCGCATTTAAAAGTCCGTCCCGATCCGATAATATTATAAGTTTTTCGGCTTCAAGCTCCGCCGCTACGGCTGATGCGACAAGGTCGGCATTAATATTAAGCGTCCTGCCCTGATCGTCCATGCTTACGGGGGCGATTACTGGGATAAACGAGGGGTCGAGGGTCAATAGTATTTTTTTATCGACATGCTTGACTTCGCCCACAAAACCAAGGTCGACTTTTTCGGTTTTGAGCTTTTTTGCAGTAATAAGATTTCCGTCTTTGCCGGACAAACCGCAGGCGCGTCCGCCGAATTTATTTATCAACGCGACAAGGTCTTTATTTATTTTCCCCGATAAAACCATTTCGACGACTTCCATAGTATTTTCATCGGTAATACGGTGGCCTTCGTGAAAATTTACGCCGATATTCAGCTTGGTTAAAAGACCGTCTATTTCTTTTCCGCCGCCGTGAACGATAATTATATTTATTCCGACAAGCTTTAAAAGAATGATATCTTTAATAAAACTCTCTTTCAATTCGTCGTCCGCGGCTATAGAACCGCCGAATTTTATCACGAAGGTTTTTGAAGTAAATTTTTGGATATAGGGCAGAGCCTCAAGCAAAACCTTTGCTTTTTTTATGTATTCTTCCATAATTATAATTTATAAATATTATTAAAGTATATACCTCGAAAGGTCCTCGTCTTTTATTATATCCTTAAGCCTTTCGTCTATATAATCCTTATTTATTAAAACTTTTTTTGCCGTCTTATAGGGAGCTTCGAAAGAAACGTCTTCCATGACCCTTTCTAAAATTGTATGAAGCCTTCTCGCTCCGATATTTTCGGTCTTAAGATTGACCTCTTCCGCAATTTCGGCGATTCTTTCGATTCCGTCTTCCGTAAAGTTTAAGCTCACGTTTTCCGTTTTAAGAAGCTCGTAATACTGTTTAATTAACGCTCCTTTCGGTTCTTTTAATATCCTTACGAATTCTTTTTTAGACAGCGAATCCATCTCGACCCTGATAGGAAACCTTCCTTGAAGCTCGGGAATTAAATCCGACGGCTTGGAAACATGAAAAGCGCCTGCTGCGATAAATAAAATATGGTCGGTTTTTACGATTCCGTATTTCGTCATAACGTTGGAGCCTTCTATTATCGGCAGTAAATCCCTCTGAACGCCTTCTCTCGAAATATCGGGACCGTAAGATTTTTCCCTCGAAGCTATTTTATCTATTTCATCGACGAATATTAAACCTGAGTTTTCAACTCTTTGGATTGCGTTCTGGACGACCTTATCGTTATCGACAAGTCTTTCGCTCTCTTCGCGGACTAATATGTCGAAAGCCTCGGAAACTCTAACCTTTTCTATTTTTTTCTGCTTCGGGAAGATATTAGAAAATATATCTTTAAAATCCTGTCCTATGTCGTCTATTCCTGATTGGGAAAATATTTCTATGACCGGAATCGGAGGCCTGGCGGAAGATTTAACCTCCATTTCTACGAATCTGTCGTCTAACTTTCCTTCTAAAAACATTTTCCTGAATTTTTCCCTTGTATTGGCGTAGCTGGTTTTTTCCGCTCCTCCGGCCGGCGGCTGTCCTCCGTTTTTCTTGGAAACTTTGGGAGGTGGAGCTACAAGAAGGTCTAAAAGCAGTTCCTCGGCATTTTGTTTGGCTTTGTCGATAACCTGCTCGGTTTCTTTAGCTTTTTCGTTTATAAAAGCTGTTTCTACAAGGTCTCTAACCATAGATTCGACGTCGCGTCCCATATAGCCGACTTCCGTAAACTTTGACGCTTCGACTTTTATAAAAGGGGAATCGGAAAGTTTGGCGATACGCCTTGCTATTTCGGTTTTACCTACGCCGGTGGGGCCTATTAATAAGATATTTTTCGGAACTATGTCTTCTCTTATTTCATCCGGAACGTTGTTTCTTCTGAAACGCGTTCTTAACGCTACGGCAACGGATTTTTTAGCCTTGTCCTGCCCTATAACGTATTTGTCGAGTTCCTTAGTTATTTCTTTCGGCGTAAGAACATCTATTTTGCCTGCCCCATTAGCCCCGTTCGCATTAACTTTGCCTATCGACGTTTTATTTGCCATATCTATTATTATATCTCCTCTGTTATTATATTTTCGTTAGTATAAATGCAGATGCGGGCAGCCGTTTTCATCGAATACTCCGCTATTTCCTTTGCGCTCAAATCCGTTTTTTCCAGCAAACCGAGCGCGCATGCCAGCGCATAAGGAGCGCCTGAACCGATGGACAAAGCATCTTCATCGGGTTCTATAACGTCGCCGGCTCCCGATATTACGAAAGAATCGGTTTTATCGACTACTATCATCATAGCTTCCAGCCGCCTCAATATTTTATCGGTCCGCCAGTCTTTGGCAAGTTCTACGCTCGCCCTTTTAACGCTTCCGTTGTATTTGGAAAGTTTTTCTTCCATTTTCTCGAAAAGAGTAAAAGCGTCGGCGGTTGCTCCGGCAAATCCGGCTATCACTTTATCGTTGTAAAGCCGTCTTACTTTTCTTGCGTTATGCTTCATAATAGTATTTCCGAGCGTAACCTGACCGTCTCCGGCTACAACTACCCGTCCCTTGCGCCTGACGGTTATGATAGTCGTTCCCAGAAGTTTTATTCCTTCGCTATTGCCGTTATCCATTAATCTATTTCTCCCGTATTTAATTTAAACTGAAAATCCAAATAATAAATATTAATTAATCGAATACTATATAAATCTATTTTCCGTTATTCCCGTTTTCATCCGGTTTATTTCCCTGAAAGCGGATGAGCTTTATTGTAAACGTCTATAAGTTTTTTAATGCTTAAATGGGTGTATTTTTCCGTCGTAGCCAGATTGGAATGACCGAGCATATCCTGAATAGACCTTAAATCCGCTCCGTTGTCTAAAAGGTTGGTTGCGAAAGAATGCCTTAAACTGTGCGGCGAAATGTTTTTAAACTGCCCCGTTATTAACATGGATTCCTTAACTATCCTGTGGACCGTCCTTCTGGTAAGATGCAGGCCTTTTTTGTTGATAATGATATATCCATCTTTCGGGATTAAACCTATTGTGGATAAGCAGCCCGACCACGCCTTTATTTTTTTGGCGGTAATTTCCGTAAGCGGAACGATTCTCTGCTTAGAGCCTTTTCCTAAAACTCTTACATAACCGCCGCCTTTTTCCAATTCCAAATCTGTTTTTTTAACGAAAATCAGCTCGCTCACCCTCAACCCGCTACCGTATAACAATTCTAAAATCAAGTCGTTTCTAAGAGCTTCGAAATATCTTAACGGTTCAGGTATCGCAAGCGGGATTGAATCGCCGGGCTCAGGCGGATAACCTTTAATCCCGTCTAACTTATCCTTTTTTAACTTAAGGCCTAAATAATTATTCAGCAAAAAATCAGCCTCTTTCGCCGTTAAGAAAAAAGGCAGTTTCTTTTCTACTTTTGGAAGGTCTATTAAAAAAGCCGGATTTTGTTTTAATATATGTTTTTTTTCCAGAAAATTGAAAAACGATTTTATGGATTCTATTTTTCTCGCGAGACTCGTCTTCTTGACGCTCTCGTAAATCTTGCTTAAATATCCTTTTATCTCGAATTCGGTAACGTCTTCCATGGAATTTACGGATGTTTCTTCTTCAAGGTATAATATAAAAGCCCTGACGTCGGATACGTATGCCAGAACCGTATTATAAGAATGATTTTTTTCGAGTTTAATATGCTTCGCAAAATCTTTTAAAAAATCTTCCATCAGCCGGTATTCTTAGTAAAAATTTTATTGAAAATTAATATTATATCACAATTGAAATATAAAATAATATAATTTTTAATTAAATAAACCTGTAGGTAAGAACGAAAGCGCCGAAAATTATGCAGTAAAAAGCAAAGGGGTAAAGAGCGTTTATTTCGTATTTGTTAAAATATTTCATAAGGGCGTAAACGCTCAAATATGCGGCAATACCGGCGACCAAGCCGCTTGCTATAGAAACCGCCGTAAAATGAAACATATGCAGTTTGAGCATCTTCGGTACTTCTAAAAGTCCGGCGGCAAGAATAATAGGCGTTGCCAGAAGAAAAGAAAATTTTGCGGCATATTCATGCTTAAAGCCTAAATAAAGCGCGGCAACCATGGTTATCGCGGAGCGGGATATTCCCGGAATCAACGCAAACGACTGAAATGCCCCTATAATAAGGGCGGCGGTAATAGTCATATCGGAAATCTTTGCTATGCCCTGTTTTCTTCTGCGCTTCTCGCCGAGATATAATATGACGCCGTTTACCATAAGAAAAACTCCCGCTATAGACGTAATACCGAATAGTTTTTTCAGTTTATGAACGAACAAAAGTCCTATTAATCCTGCCGGAACGGTCGCAAGCGCAAGCAGGTATAAAGTTTTTGAATCTTCGTTCGCATTGAGGTTTTTATTTTTTAAACCGGTAAAAAATCCTTTAAATAAATTAATCCAGTCTTTATAAAAATATATAAGGAGCGCAAGAGCCGTTCCGAGATGAAGAACTACCAAAAAAGGCAGAAAACCTTCAGCCTGCCGGTTTATTTTCCACCCCAAAATGGCTGGAATTATAACGCCGTGGGCTAAGCTCGAAACTGGGAAAAGCTCCGTAACCCCCTGAATAACTGCAAGAATAAGGGCATGAAAAAAGGAAAGATGCATCATATCGCGCCTCCGGCTGATTTTTTTTACATAATTTGATTAATTAATTTAATACGATTAGAGCAAAATGTCAATAAAAATACCCCCGGCATCATATTTTAAGACAACCGAAGGTATTGGAAAGCGTGAGACGGAGGTACTTCAGCTTACAGTATGAAATTATTATAATGCATTAAATATTACAATTGCGTTAAATTTCCGTTAAATTTTTGTAACAAAGGGCAATATAGTGTATAATTATGGTGTATAATAAAGTAAAGATAAAACCGGCTTACGCCGATAACGCATATATATTTCATATTTCCGCAGGGGGCGCTATCAATGAAATTTGGAAGGTTCAGGCACAAAACCGGAGAAATGAAGGAATATTACGGAACGCTTTCCACGGATAAAGATAAAACGTTCATCAATATAATTGAAGATTTTGACTTTACCGACATTAAATATAAATATACCGGAAGACAGTACGAGCTGGACGAACTTCAATTTTTGCCTCCTATCCGCCCTACTAAAATCGTCGCCGTGGGATTAAATTATAAAGACCATGCCGCCGAAATGCAGAAAAAACTGCCGGAAGAGCCTCTGATTTTTATAAAACCAAACTCGAGCATTATTCCCCATCTTGGAACTATCGTCAAACCTGGCGCTTCAAAAAGGGTCGATTACGAATCGGAACTGGCGGCCGTCATAGGAAAAACCGCAAAAAACGTTAAGAAGGAAGAAGCGGCGGATTATATATTCGGCTATACCTGTTTAAACGACGTAACGGCAAGAGATTTGCAGGCAAAAGATATTCAATATACCAGAGCCAAAGGATTCGATACCTTTGCGCCGATAGGTCCTTTTATAGAAACGGAAATAGAAAATCCGTCCAATCTCCAAATTAAAGGCCGGCTTAACGGAGAATTAAAACAATCTTCAAATACTTCAAATTTAATTTTTAACCCTTACGAATTGGTAGAATTTATTTCGGGAATTATGACTCTTTTTCCCGGCGATATAATTTCTACCGGAACCCCTTCGGGTATCGGCAGTTTAAATAAAGGCGATATTTTCGAGATAGAAATAGAAAATATCGGAAAGTTAAAAAACTTCGTCGAATAATAATCTAATATATGAATAAAATATCGGAGCACAGGCTTTATAGATGGCTTGTTCTGGCAATAGCCGTTACCGCCTCTTTTATGGCAATATTAGATATAAATATCGTCATAGTCGCGCTTCCAAAGATGATGTCGCACTTCGGGGTCAACGTTATAACGATAGACTGGGTAATTATCGCCTACACTATAACCTACTCCATTATTATTCTTCTTACAAGTTTTGCGAGCAAAAAATACGGACTTAAGATTCCTTTTGCGGTATCGATAATATTTTTTCTAATAGGTTCGTCATTCTGCGGTTTTGCCCCGTCTTACAAGATAATGATAATATTCAGAATAATTCAGGCGGTAGGTGGCGCCGGATTAATTCCAATTTCGGTTAATCTCATCGCCAAATATTTTAAATCCGGCGAAAGAGGAACGGCTATGGGCATCTGGACTATCGGCATAATGGTAGCTCCGGCTCTCGGCCCTATAATAGGAGGATATTTTGTCGATTATGTCGATTGGAGAATGATATTTTATTTTAACGTCCCGATAGGCATAATACTATTTTTAGGCACTTTAATCTTGCTCGAAAATGATATACCTGCAAAACCTTTTGCAAAAAAGTTCGACTTCGCCGGGTTTATTCTTATAGCAATATGTCTGGCAACATTGCTGTATGTCCTCAACGAAGGACAGACATTAGAATGGGATTCCGCCGTAATCCGCCTGAATGAACTTATTTGCGCCTCATCTTTTATGCTTTTCCTGATAGTGGAAATATTTTCTAAAAGGCATTTAATGGATTACTCGCTTTTTAAAACAAGAAACTTCGTCGCCGGAAATTTAGTAAATATGATAAGGGCGGGGGCAATTTTCAGCACTTTATTTTTATTGCCGATATTCATAGAGGATATACTGAATTATAACGCAATGCACGCAGGATATTTAATGGCTCCGTTTGCTATCGCGGTTGCCGTCGCGTCGCCGGTTGCAGGGAAAATTTCCGATAAATACGGACCTAAATATCTTATGCTGTCCGGTATGTTCATATTTGCAATATCTAATTTTTCGCTTGGAAGCATTTCTTTGCAAACGTCTATCCCGTTTTTAGTATATAACCAGTTTCTAAGAGGCATAGGGGTAGGACTAATAAACGCTCCGGTCATGATGACGGTAATCAATTCCGCCAAGTTCGAACAGATACCGGATGCCTCTGCGCTATACAATGTTTTATTCCAGATAGGAGCGTCTTTCGGGATAGCATGGTCGGGAGAAGAGCTGGCGGTAAGGCAGATTTATCATTTAAACCAATATTCGAGGGATATAAAATATAATTTTTACAGTTTTAACAGCGTTATTAATTTTTTGCATGACGATTTGATAAAAAACGGCGGCTCTTTCGTCAGGGCAATACTTTATCCGTCTAATTCCGTTAAAGTTTTTGACTACGTAATCAACGAATTTTCGTTGATAGGCGCATACGGCGACGTTTTTGCCGCATTGGGCTATCTTTGCATCATAGGCGGCATAGCCGCTCTCACCGTAAAAAATATTAAGAAATAAAGAATTAACGTCATTGCGAGCGCATTTATTAAATATTTCCTAAATCGGGATTTGGGTAAAGACGGGTTATTGATTTATGCGGAAAATTGTAATAATATAAATCAAAATCTTTTTCTATTTATGCAAGGAGAAATCACTTTATGATAGCCTATTTTGTTATGGAATGCGCCGTGGACAGCAGGATTCCCACATACAGCGGAGGACTCGGGATTCTTGCCGGAGATACGCTTCAGAGCTTTGCCGACCTTGAAGTTCCGGCGGTAGGCATAACTTTATTGTGGAAAAACGGCTTTACTAATCAAAAATTATCCAACGACGGGACACAGCTTGATTCCCCACAGGATTGGGATATCGAGAAATATATGCAGCCCACGAACATTAAAATAAAAATTCCGCTCGGCGGCAAAGACGTTACGATAACGGCTTTTAAATATGTCGTAGAGTCCATTAAAGGAGACAATGAAATAGACGTATATTTTTTAACGCCCGACACCCCTGAAAATGACCCCGAAACAAGAAAAATCTGCGACAGGCTTTACATAGAAGGAGGCTTAACCCGCCTTAAACAGGAGATAATATTAGGCATAGGCGGGTACGAAATGCTAAAAAAGCTAAATTACAGACCATTCATATATCATATAAACGAAAGCCATTCCGCCTTTTTAATAGCGGGTCTCATGAAAGATATAGGCGATTTAAACAGGGTAAAATCAAGGGTAGTTTTTACTACTCATACTCCTATTCCCGCCGCATTCGATAAATTTGAAATGAAAGACGTCAAAGATATGCTTTCAGGATACTGCGAAGAAAAAGTTTTTAACGATATATACCGGGAAGATTTGGAAGAGAAAGACGAATTAAATCTATCGTGGCTTGCAATAAAAAATGCAAAAAACGTGGTCGCCGTTTCCAGAAAACACAAGTTTGTCTCGCAACACATATTTGAAGGATATAAACTCAAATATGTTACCAACGGCGTTCATCACGTAAAATGGGCTTCTCCGCATCATAAAATGTTATATGCTAAATATACCGCGGGATGGGAAGAAGATCCGGACCTGCTTAGAGGAGCATCTTGCATACCCGACGGCGATTTTGTTCAAGCCCATATTTTATGCAAAGAAACTCTTATCGAAATGATTAACTCCGAAACAGACTCTTCATTCGTAACTTCGGATTTTACTATTGCTATGGCTAAAAGAATCACGCATTATAAAAGAAATAATCTCATACTTTCTAATCCCGATAAATTAATAGACATTGCCGAAAAAAAAGGTGCAATTCAAATTATTTTTGCGGGAAAAGCTCATCCCGCCGATACCGATGGACTATCGATAGTAAAATCTATTTATGACGCATCGCGGTATATTTCATCTAAAACAAAAAAAGTTAAAATAGCTTTCTTGGAAAATTATAATATCCATAAAGCAAATATAATACTTTCCGGCGTCGATTTGTGGCTCAATAACCCGACCAGACCCCTTGAGGCTTCCGGTACCAGCGGAATGAAAGCATCCCTTAACGGCGTTCCCAATTTTAGCGTATTGGACGGATGGTGGCTTGAAGCTTGCATGGAAGGAATTAACGGGTGGAGCATAGGACCGAGAACCGCATGGACAGACTTAAGTTATTCGGACGATATGCATGACTTAAACGATATGTACGGAAAATTGGAATTTAATATACTTGATTTATATTATAAAAATTATTCCGATTATATAAAAATAATGAAAATGGCCGTTTCTTCCATTGCGCCTCATTTCAATACTCACAGAATGGTTTCCGAGTACGTAACCGACTTATACTTAACCGGCATTATAATGTGCTATTTAGAAAAAGAAAAAGACGGCATCTGCTGACGGCATCTGCCATAATATATTAATCGACAAAAGAGAACAGATTTATTCGCTTCGGCGGGCATACATAAAAGAAACTTTCCCGCCTACGCGGTAATGGCATTGCTTAAAATTTTATTATAACTTTTAGCGAATCCTGCGCTTTTGCGGTAAGCTCGAATCCTTTAGCGATATCTTTCAAAGGAAGCCTGTCGGTTATCATATCTTTAACGTTCACCCTGCCCGACCTTATAAGCTCGAGAGCCGTCTTGTGGTCAAGAATTGACCCTGCGTAAGAGCTTAACAGCGTAATTTCGGTTCTCCAGAATATCTCGTTAATCGAAAGCGGAAGCCTTGCCCCTTCGTCCGCCGCCCCGAAAAACAGAACCGTCCCGCCCCGCCTTACTGATTTAAGTCCCTGCAAGATTGCGCTGTCTGCGCCTGTCGATAAAATTACTATATCCGCTAAAAATCCTTCGTTAATATCTTTAATAGCCTCGGGCAAATTGAATCCGCCTGAGCCTGCGCTAAAGTCTTTTGCGTTAAACGTATAATCCGCTCCGAATTTTTTTGCGTATTCAAGACGTTTATCGTTAATATCGACCGCTATAATCCTGCTTGCGCCCGCAGCCCTTAAAAAACTTATATGCAGAAGACCCGAAAGCCCGCTGCCTAAAACTATTGCCGTATCGGCGGGTTTTACTCCCGCAAGCCTCTGCCCGCGCACGACGCACGCCAGCGGCTCTATAAAGGTTCCCTCTTCAAAACTGACCGAATCCGGCAAAAGATATATTCCGTTTTTTACGTTTATTTCGGGAAGCCTCAGATACTCCGAAAATCCACCCGGGTCAAAGTTGGTCGTTCTTATGGTTTCGCAGACGGTCTGATGTCCGCTTAGACAATATTTGCATATATTGCAGGGAACATGGTGCGCCGCGCAAATCCTGTCGCCGGCTTTATATTGTTTAACGTTTTTTCCGGTTTCGATTATTACGCCGGAAACCTCGTGCCCCAAAACAAGAGGCACCTTATCCCTCCTGTACCATTCTATGACGTCGCTGCCGCAAATACCGCTTGCTTCGACTTTCATAAGAACTTCGTCGCCGCTTATTTTTGGAATATCCTTTTCTATGAGCCTTATATCTTTATTGCCGTAATAAAGAGCGCATTTCATAATTATCCGATTCTCCTATTTCTTAAAATGCTCTAATATATTTTTATTTTTTAACCGGGTTATCGGATTTTAGTCGTCCGCCGTTTCCGGTTATTTTAGTAAAATATCCGTCGTCGTTAAGAACGAAAACGTCTCCTTTTTCATCTGCGGCTATCCCTATCGGTTTTCTGATATTACCGGCAAAACCGGTAAATTCACCTTTTTCATTGAATTTAGAAACCGTATCGTTGTTGAAATTTGCGACAAAAATATTGCCTGCCTTATCTGCCGCCGCCCCGTAAGGATAACTTATGCCGAAAGTTATATATTTAATAACCCTGCCGCCCGCAGTATATTTAATGATGCTTCCCTGAACCGGCCCATCGTTAATCACCCATATATTTCCGGTTTTACCCGATAAAATAGAATAAGGATAACTTATATCTTTATACGAACTCCATAATAATTTTCCGGTTTTCGACAGGCATACGATATCGCCTTTATTGTAATTTGCGGCATAAATGTTTCCGTTATTTCCGGTTATAACCGAATAGGGATTTTCTATGCCTTTCGTAATCTTCCTTAAAAATATACCTTTTGAGTTATATTCGGAGATATAGCCGTCAAATCCGTTTCCGTAATCGGCGGCAAGTATATCGCCGCTCTCGGTAAATGCGATAGAATAGGGAAAATCGATATTATTCGTTATCTTTAGTAAAACTTTGCCTTCCGGCGAAATTTTCGATATAAATCCTTTTTTGCCTCCTTCGTTTGCAACCCATAAATTTCCATTTTTGCCGATAAAAATAGCCCACGGCTTTACGATGCCGTTATTATTATAAAAATAAACTTTTCCATTTCCGTTTTTTACGGCGTAAACGCCGTTATGCTTAACGGCGCCGTATATAAAAGTCTTCAGCCTCTTTCCGTATATATTGAAAACGGCAATTTCATAACTATTTTTTTTGCCGCCTGCGATAAATATCTCGTCTTTGGAATTTACGGCTATAGCGGCAGGATTTTTAACGGCTTTATATTTGAAAATTTGGCGGATTTTTTGACCGGACTGAACCGGGGACTTCTTTAACGATGGATTTCCGTTTGCAGATGCGTTACCAAGCGAAACCGATAAAAACAATATTGTTAAAAATATAATTTTTCTTATGCTCATAATAAAAAAAATGGCAGCCCCAACGGGATTCGAACCCGTGTTACTGCCGTGAGAGGGCAACGTCCTAACCGCTAGACTATGGGGCCTTTTTGAAAATTATACTTATTATACTATAAATTTAGTAAAATTTAAAAGGATTTAAACTAAAATTACTTTTTTATATAACCTCTTAAATATATCAAAATTAAAATTATATTCAGCGCCGTAAGACCGGATAAGCCGGAATGGATTCCTATGGCGACCCATACTATCGAAGCAAAAATGTTTATGGCGAAACCGGACTTTTTATGGGAGCTTAACTGCCAGACTCCCGCCAGCGTCAATGCAAACGCAGACCAATCCGTTATACTCCAAAAACTGAGGTCTATTTGCATAAATCAGCCGTCTATCTTTTTAAAATGGGCGGCATTCTTTACGCCGCGCGGTTTATTGCCGGTATAATCGGCATATTTTCCGGCGGAAGCGTATTTACCGGCCTTATTATAACATGTTATGAAACAGCCGCCGTTCATAATGTGATTATTCTCTAACGAGTTGTTTACGCCGGAACACCCGGAAAGCAGGAAACCCGAACCTAACCCTAATGCGACCGTTATCAGGACCGCCATAACGACCTTTCTTATTTTCATGTATTTTTTACCTTTTAAATTATATCCTTATCTTTATTCTCATTTATTATTTTCAAAATATATCGTCCGTAACCGCTTTTAATATACTTTTTTGAGAGATTTATCAGCCCTTCTTCCGAAATATAGTTCATTTTATAAGCTATTTCCTCTATACATCCGATTTTGAGTCCCTGCCTTTTTTCCATCATTTCGATAAATTTTGAAGCATCGAGCAGGCTTTCCGGCGTTCCCGTGTCAAGCCATGCGTAACCTCTGCCGAGCGTTACGGCGTTAAGTTTTTCGCTTTTTAAATATACATTGTTTACGTCGGTTATTTCAAGCTCTCCTCTTTCGGACGGTTTTAACCCGCCTGCAATATTAACGACTTCGTTATCGTAAAAATAAACTCCGGTGACCGCGTAGTTTGATTTTGGATTCTGCGGTTTTTCCTCTATCGACAAAACTTTTCCGCCGCCTATTTCGATAACCCCGTATCTCTGAGGGTCTTCGACGTAATACGTGAAAATTACTCCGCCGCCGTTTTGTTTTATAATATCCTTTGCATAATTAAACTTTTCTGAAATGCCGTGTCCGTAAAAGATGTTGTCTCCTAAAATTAAGCAGACGTCGTCTCTGCCTATGAAATCCTTGCCTATTATAAATGCCTCCGCCAATCCGCCGGGCAAGGGCTGCTCTTTATAATCGATGTTAAGTCCCAAGTCGTTTCCGTTGCCGAATATAGCTCTAAATTTATCTAAATCGGAGGGCGTCGTTATTATAAGAATATCCCTAATACCGGCAAGCATAAGACTCGACAGGGGATAGTAAATCATAGGCTTATCGTAAACCGGCAGGAGCTGTTTGCAGACGCTTAGGGTTATAGGATAAAGCCTCGTTCCGCTTCCGCCCGCAAGAATAATGCCTTTCATATTATTTCTCCACTTAAAACTTTATAAATAATATAATATAATAATTAAAAAAACAAGGGGGCAAAAAGGCTGAAAACAATACATATAGATTCTCTGGCATACGGAGGCTGGGGCGTAGGAAGAATTAATTCTAAAGTTATATTCGTCGGCTATGCGGTTCCGGGGGACACCCTCAAAATAGAAATATTTGACGAACATAAAAGTTATGCGTTCGGCAGAATAGTCGAAATAATTACGCCGTCCCCGAAAAGAATCGAGCCGGCATGTAAGCATTTTGGCATCTGCGGCGGATGCGGTTATCTTAATATGCCTTATGAAGAAGAGATTTATTGGAAAACGGAAATTTTTAAAACCGAATTTAAAAAAACTTTTAAAAATACGGTTAATATCGACGATGTCTATATAACAATCAATCCGGCAGATCAAAATTATCTCAATTACAGACAAAAAATCGGATTAAAAATATATCCGCCTTATATAGGATTTTATAAAAAATTAACTCATCATGTAATAGACGTGGAATATTGCTTTCTTGCGCAAGAAAGCATAAACGAAATGTTAAAAAACTTAAGAAATTTATTATCGGACAAAACTTATAAAGATACTATTTTGGACAGGATTACAAAAGTAACGCTGGCAGATGCCGGAATAAAAAATATAATCTTTGGATTTAAAAATCATGCCCCCGCATTAAAGCAATTTGCGGAAGATGCTATAAAAAATACCGGGGCGGATAATATTTTTTTTGAACTTCGCGGCAAAAAAACCGTTAAATATACACGGGCAGAGGAAATAGATACCGCGCAAAATACCGGCAATAGCCGCGACGATTATTTTACCGTAAAAGATAAAAAATTTTCGTATGACCTTCCTACTTTTATTCAGGTCAACAAAAAACAGAATGAAAACATTATAACCGCCGTTACGGAATATTTGAAAAACATTACGGCGGAAAGGGGACGTAATTTTATTAATGCTCTTGATTTATATTGCGGGTATGGAAATATCACTCTTTTTTTAGCGCCGTTTGCGGATAATATTACAGGGGTTGAATCAAGCGATTTCTCCGTAAAACTCGGGGAAAAAAATCTGATATTAAACGATATTAAAAACATCAAATTCATCGAGTCCGACGTAGCAGGCTACCTTGACAAAGCGGGCGCAGGGAAAAATAAAAAAACATGCGATTTAATAGTTTTAGACCCGCCGAGAGCAGGCGTTAAAGGGCTGGCGGCTAAAATAGCCTCGATAAACGCTGAATGCATTATATATATCTCATGCGACACTATGACGCTTTTGAGGGATTTAAAAGTTTTTGCGGAAACGGGCTATAAGATTGAACGGGTAAATTTAACGGATATGTTTCCGAGAACCTATCATATGGAACATATAGCGTTTTTAAGGAAATAATTTTTCAGGCGGTTTAGGGACGGACTTAAGTCCGTCTCCTTTCTTTTAGCGGACGGCTTTAACGACTTTGCCGGCTTTAAGACACTTTGCGCAAACCTTAATTTTTTTATTGCCGCCGGAAGAAACAACCGCCTTAACGGTATGTAAATTTGGAAGCGATACTTTTTTTGTTTTGTTATTGGCATGCGATACTTTGTTCCCGTATTGAATGCCTTTTCCGCAAACACTGCAAACTCTCGACATTTTAGTTTTCCTCTTTTTTAATCTTTTATTAAATGCTATTGCCTACGTTAGTTTAATAATTATATTATTTAATTATTAAATTGTCAACGCCAAAGCCGTTTGTTTTTTTAAATTTT
The DNA here is from genome assembly GCA_021828445.1 of bacterium. Classification (GTDB taxonomy): domain Bacteria; phylum SZUA-79; class SZUA-79; order Acidulodesulfobacterales; family Acidulodesulfobacteraceae; genus Acidulodesulfobacterium_A. The sequence continues at coordinate 333 of JAJZJD010000013.1, read as the reverse complement.
TAATATTGATTTAAAAAAAATATGGTAGAATTAAACTAAAGGTTATGATTCATATATTGCAATATTTATATATATCGTTATTCTATAAAAACTGTTTAAATTAAATTTAAACTAACTTAAAAAAGGGGGTTACAATGTTTAAAAAAAACGAGGGCGCCGTTGACAGAATTATCAGAGCCATAGCAGGTATAGTCATATTGGTTATCGGCATTTATGAGGTCAAGTCTTTAGCCGTTTTAGGCATAATATTGATAATTGTAGGAGCCGTACTCATTATAACGGCGATAACGGGATTTTGCTTATTATACACGCTCTTAGGAATATCTACTTGTA
>JAJZJD010000097.1 GCA_021828445.1 bacterium | reverse complement strand
TTTTTTGCTCCCAACGTATCATTTTTAGTAGCATTTCTCGCGGGATTGTTTTCTTTCATAAGCCCCTGCGTGTTTCCTTTAATACCTTCTTATTTATCGTATATATCCGGCTTGTCTATGGACGAACTTATGCAGGACAGCCCTAAAGCTAAATTTGCCGCCGTTAAACATTCTTTGATGTTTATTATGGGATTTACGGCAATATTTGTTCTGCTGGGCGTATTTTCGACTGCCGTCGGGGATTTGCTTCACTCTATATGGCTGATGAGAATAGCCGGAATATTTATTATAATTATGGGGTTATTTATACTCGGGGCATTTAATAAGCTAAAATTTCTGTCGTTTATGAGCAGGGACGCCGCCGTTAATATTAAAAATAAACCTTTAGGTTTAATAGGTTCGGCTCTCGTGGGTATAGTATTCGCTGCGGCTTGGACGCCGTGCATAGGCCCTATTTTGGCGTCTATTCTTTTTATAGCTTCGACCATGCACAATACGACGGCGGGAGCCGAATTATTATTTATTTACGCTATGGGACTTGCAGTTCCTTTTTTTATAAGTTCCATATCGTTAAATTTATTCTTATCCGCATTTAAAAAGATAAGGCCTTTTATAAAGACTATATCGGTAATAAGCGGGGTAATTTTAATTGCAGTCGGGATACTGATATTTTTTAATTATCTCTCCGTAATATCTTTATATTTCGGAAATACTTTCCATTACAATATACCGTATAATGGATAGCTTTTATCTAATATTAATATTAGATAAAAAAATTTTAAGTTAATTGATTTTATTTATATCGATTAATCTTGATAAAGCCCCGAATTATGATATTATATAAATGTACTAAACAATAATAGCAAAACCGCCGAAAATGTGATACTTAAGGAGGAAATAATATGATGCCTTACTTTTTTTGGGGAAGCGGAATGTGGATATTTCCGATTATCGGGATAATAGTTATGTTGTTTATAGTCTTTATGATTTTCGGGCGCGGCGGCTTTATGGGCGGATGCGGCGGAAACGGACACGGCCGGCATTACCACGACGACGACAGGCATTATATGAAGGACAGCCGCTCGGAATCCGCAGTGGACATATTAAACAAAAGATACGCCAAAGGCGAAATAACGAAAGAAGAATTTGAGCGGATGAAAAAAGATATAGCGGGTTAACGCTATATTTTAACCCAGACTATGGCAGATACGGCATTTTTATGCAAAAAAAAATTTCGGTTGCGGTAAAAACAGGTTCAAAAACCGAAGCCTATGAAATATTAGACGACGGAACGCTGAAAATTTCAATAAAAGAACGTCCCGTAGAAAACAAAGCAAACGAAGCGGTCATAAGAAAAATCTCCGAAATTTACGACAAGCCTAAAAATAAAATTACCATAAAAACCGGTTTGAAATCTAAAAATAAAATAATTGTAATAGACGACTGCGATTGAAACTTATGAATAATATTTTGGAAACATTAAAAAATATTGAAGACCCGGCTAAAAGAAGGGTTGCTTTTATCGGAATTCTAACGAAGGAATTAAAAAACAACGACAAATTTCCTCCGGTAATTGTCGGCGGCGAAGCTCTTGAAATCTATACGCAGGGGAATTATACGACCGGAGATATAGATATAATTACAAAAGAAAGCAAAAAAACATTATTAACTATTTTAGAAAAATGGGGTTTTATAGAAATAGACAGGTTTATAGTAAACGAAGAACTGGATATTTATATTGACGTTTGCGGCGATATTTACGACAAAAAAAGAACAAACAGGATAAAATTGAATGACAATACTATAATAACTTTAATTACCGTAGAAGATTTGATTATCGACAGATTTTGCAGTTTTAAATTTTGGAAAATTAAAGAAGATTTCAGGTGGGGACTGGTTTTATTATATAATTACGATAAAAAAATAGACAAAAAATACTTAAAGGAAAGAGCATTAGAAGAAAATGTTTCCGATGTTTTAAAAAAAGCAAAAAATAAAATAGCTTACGAGGTTAAAAAAAATGGACCAAATATGGGATTATGACGAAATTAAATTAATCGTAAAATCAAAAAAGCCGGAATTGGTAAAAATAGGGCTATATCCTTTCGATAAAAAAGGGCATAGAAACAGGAAAATATCTAAAGAAAATTTGCTTTTTAAAATGACCGTTTTAAGGGCTAAAAAATTTCCTCCTAAAATCGATAAAAACGGAAATATGATTTTACCCTTTTTTTATAATATTATATAGATTTCCATATCAGCCTTAAAACTTAAGGCATATCACTTTCAGCAGGGTGCGGCGGGTATATTGCCGCCGCTTTCAAGGTCTGATTTATTTAACTTTAAATTTATCTCAATGGGAACGGTTTCATGGGATATTATAGCCGTATCTTTCAAATTTTCTTTTAACTTTTCAACGCTAATGTTATAAGAATCGGTATAATAAGAACATTTTTCACCCATGCATCCGTGCGGGTGCAGTTCCTTGAAGCTGCACGCCATATTAACGTCGTTATCTATTAAAAGAAAGTTAAAATCTTCATAGAGGGATGCGGAGAGTATCTCCAGCGCCTTA
>JAJZJD010000012.1 GCA_021828445.1 bacterium | reverse complement strand
GAAAAAGGCGGGGTTTTAGACAGGGTTTTCAAAAGGCTTTCGGTATATTTCGAGAAAATATTAAAACTAAAAAGAAAGATTAAAGGGGCAATGATATATCCGATAGTAGTTTTGAGCGTTGCAATCGGAGTTATCGTTATTCTTATGACCTTCGTTATCCCCGTCTTTGCAAATCTGTTTTCAAGCGTGGGAGCAAAACTGCCTGCTCTCACCAGAGACGTTATAGGCTTTTCCGATTTTATGAGGGCGTATATACTATATATAATAATTGCGTTAGGGGTGCTTATATTTGCCCTAAAGGCTTATCATAAAAAAGAAAGCGGAAAGAGAAATATCGACAGAATCATACTTAAAATACCGGTCATAGGAATGCTTCTTAAAAAGGTAGCGATAGCAAGATTCGCAAGAACGCTTTCCACTATGGTAGAAAGCGGAGTGCCCATACTCGCGGGACTTGCCATTGTTTCTAAAACCAGCGGCAATAAAATTATAGAGGAATCTTTGATGCAGACGAAAGAAGACGTTTCTTCGGGTTCGCCTTTAAGCGCCGCTTTAAATAAAACCAAGCTGTTTCCCCCTCTCGTTATCCAAATGGTTATGGTCGGAGAAAAAACCGGAAATCTTGATGCAATGCTTGCCAAAGTCGCCGATTATTACGACGAGGAAGTCGATAACGCCGTAAATAACCTGACCCAGATGCTGGAGCCGGCGTTAATAATATTTCTCGGAGTGGTCGTAGGGACGCTTGTCGTTGCGATGTATCTGCCGATATTCAATCTCGGAAAAGCTATTAAGGGATGAAGAGCGATAATAAAAGCGTTTACAGAGATATATACAATAAGATAAGATTTACGATAATTTTCAGAATCCTCGCCTTTTCCGTAATTATCCTCGCCTATATCCTGATTAATTTTAAAAGTATAATCCGCTACTCTGCTTTTGTTTACTTATTTATAGCTTCGGCAATAATACTGACCTTGATTTATTATGCAATCCTGGCTTATCTCAAAAAAGAGGAAAATTATCGATTTTTGGTATATTTCGGCTTTGTCCAGCTGTCTGCCGATTTTGTCTTTATATCTTTCGTAGTTCTCTTCAACAGGGGTTTAAACGATAAATTCATTTTTTTATATTATTTATTAATATTAATTTCCGGATTTATTTTTTTAAGAGCCGGAGTAATGATATTCGGTATCGCATCTGCCATAGCCATAGGGTTTTCGGCAGATTTGCAGTACTATTTCGACATAGGATACCACTCCTATTTTTTATATAATCCGGATAAGCTGTTATTTATAACCAGCACGAATATACTGGGAGTTTTAATATTCAGCTGGCTGCTGTATCATTTTTCCGGAGAACTGGGTATGCTGAGCGATACGATTGTCGAAAGGGATGAATTTATAAAAAGTTCGCAAAATTTTAACAGGGAATTGTTTAACAGTTTTTCGCAGGGAATTATAGTTCTCGACGAAGAATACTCGGTTGTTTTTTTGAATGACGCCGCAATCGGGATGCTTAATTTAAATTATATCGAAGTTGATTTTAAGCATAAATCCGGTATTCTGCATAAATTTAACGTCAAAATATCCGATATTTTTGAAAACTTTCCGGTAGATTTATTGGCGGCGAATGAGGGGTCTGGCGATATAACCCGGGAAACCGACGCGGAAAATAATCTAAAACGGTTCGAATTAAAACATAAAAATATGATTTTAGGGTTTGGGATGACTAAACTGGAAAGCGGCGGACATAAAATAGGCAGATATATTTTATTATTCAGAGATATAACGTATATAAAGCAGTTGGAATTAGAGTCTAAGATTAACGAGGGGCTGACGACCGCCGGCAAACTTGCCGGATGGCTTGCGCACGAAATAAGAAACCCGCTTTTGGCTATAAATACGTCTATTTATGTTTTAAGTTCGGATAATATGGACTCCAAAGAAGGCGACTATAGCAGGTTAATGGGCATTATAACGACCGAAGTCCATAAATTGGATAATCTGGTAAGCGATTTCTTAGGTTTTGTAAAAATAAAGTCTAAAACTATAGGCGGTAATGGAAATTTTGAAAAATTCAACCTGTTTTTATTTTTAGAAGAGTTAATATTAAGGTATTCCCTTAACGCAATCAAAATACATAACAGCGTCGGCAAAAACGCGGAAATATTCTCGGAAAAAAGCAGGGTCGGACAGGTACTTGCCAATATAATTCAAAATGCCGTACAATCTATAGAAAGAAAGGCGGTTGGCGTTAAAAACGGCGCGCCGGAAACAGGAATTATTAGAATAGGCTCGAAGAAAATAAAAAAAGGCGCGGATAAAAATTATATTTCGATAAGCGTTTCGGATAACGGAGAAGGGATGGACGATTTTACCTTGAAAAATGCGTTCAAGCCGCTTTTTACGACTAAAGAAAACGGTTTTGGATTAGGGCTGTCCATAGTTTATTCCATAACGGAAAGCTTGGGCGGAGAAGCTAGTATAATCAGCAGGGCGGGCAGAGGAACTTTAATAAAAATAAACATACCGGCTTAATTTGCTTTTTAAATGGAAAATAAACCTAAAATATTAATAATAGACGACGAAAAATCTATTCTTGAATCGCTAGCTATACTTCTTAAACTGGAAGGATACGATATTTTTACCGCCGAAAACGTAAGTTCGGCAGTAAAGCTTATCGATGAAAAAAATTTTAATTTGATTATATCGGATGTTAAGATGCCGGAAATGTCGGGCATAGACTTCATAAAATATTTCAGGAGCGAAAGAGCGGATTTTATCTCAAAATATAAGCAGGTTCCCGTTATATTAATGACGGCGTATTCGGATATTAAAACCGGCATAGAAGGAATAAAATTGGGAGCTTTCGATTATCTGACGAAGCCTTTCGACAATGAGGAATTTAAAATTACCGTCAAAAGAGCGGTTGACTATTTTTCCGTTCTTAACGAATTAAATAATCTGAAATCCGCTCGTCTTTCCGCAGGGGAAATAAAAGGAGAATCTAAGGCGATAAAGAATATCCTAAGCGAGATATCCTTAATTTCTATATCCTTTAATAATATTCTTATTACCGGCGAGTCTGGAACGGGAAAAGAACTTGCCGCGAAGCTGATTTATGAAATTTATTCCAAAAATTCGGGCGGTCTTAAAAATATTCCTTTCGTACCGGTTAATCTTGCCGCTATTCCGGATAATCTCATAGAAAGCGAACTGTTCGGTTATGTTAAAGGGGCGTTTACCGGTGCGGAAGCCGATAAAATGGGATTGATAAAATATGCGGACGGAGGAATTCTTTTTTTAGACGAAATAGGCGACCTGCCTATGCAGGCGCAGGTTAAATTATTAAGAGTTTTACAGGAAAAGGTATATAGAAAATTAGGCTCCAATATGGAAGAGCCTGCAAAGATTAAGATAATAGCCGCTACGAATAAGGATTTGGACGCATTAATATCTGCCGGAAAATTCAGAGACGATTTATATTACAGGCTAAATACGATAAATATCGAGATGCCCCCGCTCAGGGAACATAAAGAAGATATTCCCGCGCTTATTTCTTATTTTATAAAAAAGTTTTCAAAGACGATAAATTCCATTTCTCAGCAGGCGCTGTCCGCTCTTATGGATTACGGTTATCCGGGAAATACCAGAGAACTCGAAAATTTTATCGAAAGAGCCTGTATTTACTGCGAAGGCGGCGATACATCCGGCGTTGCTAATATGCCGAAAGAAATAGGCATAGAATGTCTCCCCGATTATATTTTTAACGGCTCTAAAAAAGAAAAGAGCAAAGTTCGCGGAAACGATTCGTTCAAAAGGACGGACGCCGAAAATTATATGGCGGAGATAGCCGATATATTCGATCGCGTCAATAAAAAAAAGGATATATCGCTTCCCGATTTTATGAAAGAAGTCGAGAAATATATAGCGTCAAACAGGATAAAAAAGGAAAATTCTAAATTGGAAGCCGCAAAAAGTTTAGGTTTGTCTTTAAGGTCTTTAAGATATATACTTTCTAAAAGCGATAATAACGGATAATAATCAAATGAATTATTTAATGGTTTTTGAATATTGCGGAACTAATTATAACGGCTGGCAGGTTCAAAACGGCATTAATGCGCCGGAGGGAAATAAAACCGTAGAAAACGAAATACTGAAAGCTATAAAAATTATTACGAAATTTGACGTAAAATTATTGGTTTCGGGTAGGACGGATACCGGCGTTCATGCTTTAAACCAGGTTGCCAATTTTAAACTTCCTTTTTATTATGATTTAAATATGTTTAAAGCTGCGTTAAACGGAATTCTGCCCCGCGACATATCGGTAAAGAACATAGAAATAGTGCATGATTCGTTTCACGCGACACGCGATACCGTTTCAAAAACATATCTTTATAAAATAAATTCCGGATCCAGGAGTCCGCTGTTATCGGACAGGTCATGGTTTATTAAAGAAGAGTTGAGCATGAATCTAATAAATGAATCCGCAGGTTTTTTTTTAGGAAGAAATAATTTTTTTAATTTTGCGAAAAGAGAAAAAGAAAAAAAGTTCATAAATTATTACAGAGTAATTACCGGAATAGAAATATGCCGGAAACATTACGGGTTCGATATATTTATAGAGGGAGAAGGTTTTTTAAGGCATATGGTCAGAAGGATAGTTGGAACTTTAATTTTATGCGGAACCGGAAAAATGAATATTAACCGCCTAACCGATATGCTTAAAGGGGAAAATCAAGCCTATAATATTATATGCGCTCCTTCCTGCGGGCTTTTTTTATACTCGGTAAGATACAGGCATAAAATTTATTGTTGATATTTTATTAAATTTTATTTATAATTCTATATGATAGTATATAAAAAAGATTTTATGACAGGGTTTTTATATAAAAGTGGGTTATACCCGCTTTTTTTGTTTTATGCATGAAAATTTAATAAAAGATATAGAAAAAATTATCGAGGATATAGTACCTTATTACGGATGTTATCTTGTGGGGGCGGTGTTTTTCCCCGCAAGAAAAAACAGCGGCGCTATTTTAAGAGTGTATGTCGATGCCGACGGCGGAGTAGATATATCGGCTTTATCCGAAATATCTAAGGAATTGAGTATGATTCTGGACGTCAAAGACATTATAAAATTTAAATACACCCTTGAAGTTTCGTCCCCCGGCGTAAACAGGGTTCTTTTGAAGTTTAACGACTATAAAAAATTTATAGGCAAAAGAGTAAAAATAGCGTTAAAAAATAAAATGGAAGGCAGAATGAATCTCATCGGAGAGATAACGGATACATCCGGTGAAAACGAAAACGCCGGCGTTACGATTTTTGACGAGATAGAAAAGAAACCGCTGACGGTAGGTTTTTGCGATATAAAGAAAGGAAATTTATTAGTCGTATAATATAAATTTATAAAATTAAGGAGTTTTAAGGTGCCGCAAATTATTATAAACGATTTGAATCCGGTGATAGACCAGGTATCAAAAGATAAAAATATCGAAAGATATCTGGTGGTAGAGGCTTTAGAGCAGGCTATTCTTGCTATAGCCAGAAAAAACCTTGGTCAGGGTTACGATTTGGAAGCGCATTTTACTGAAGAAACCGGAGAGATCGAGGTTTTTATGTTTAAACATGTGGTAGAGGATATTAAAAATACTAAAATGGAAATATCCCTCGAAGAAGCCCTGGAAGTTGACCCCGATGCTATTGTCGGAGACAGCCTGGGACTTAAAGTCGAAAAAAATATTTATGGAAGAATAGAAGCGCAGGTTGCAAAACAGGTTATTTTCCAAAAAATAAAAGAAATAGAATACAAAAATATTTTTAACGAATTTAACGAGAGGAAGGGAGATATAGTCAGCGGGCTCGTAAGAAAGGTTGAGAAGTCCTTGATAATAGTAGATCTTGGAAAAACCGAGGCTGTTTTGCCGAGGCAGGAGCAAATATTCAGCGAAACATACAGACCGCACGACAGGATAAGAGCCGTCCTGTCCAATATTAAAATGGAAAAAGGCGGACCTAAACTTATTCTTTCCCGCGCTTCGGACGAGTTTCTCATTAAACTTTTTGAGACCGAAGTTCCGGAAATATATGATGGAGCGGTTAAGATAGTGAGAGTTGCCAGAGCGCCAGGATTCAGGTCTAAAATTGCCGTTGCGACCACTAATAAGGACATAGATCCGGTAGGCGCATGCGTGGGAATGAGGGGAATCAGGATACAGAGCATAACCAACGAGCTTAGAGGCGAAAAAATAGATATTATACCTTATTCGGATAACCCATCGAAATTTGTCGTAAGCGCTTTAAGTTCCGTTGAAGTTTCCAATATTATAGTCAATGAGGACTTGAAGTCGATTGCCGTTATAGTTCCGGACGACCAGCTTGCGCTTGCGATAGGCAAACAGGGTCAAAACGTAAGGCTTGCCTCAAAAATTACAGGTTATAAAATAGACATTCTAAGCGAATCTAAAATCAGCGCAAAGGATAAAAACGCTTACAAAGACCTTATGGATATACCCGGAGTAGGGGAAATTACGGCAAAACTTTTATATGATAACGGATATATTACGGCAAACGATATAGTTAACGCGGATGCCGAAAAGTTAGCCAAAGATATTTCCGTAGATGTAAAAAAAGCTGAGAAGATTATTAACTCGGCAAGCGTTTATTCAGAAAAAGTAAAATCAGATGTGGAACTTAAAGAAAAAATAGAAAAAGATACTATTTAAAAGAGAAAGGGGCAGACCTCTAAGTCTATCTCCTTTAAAAAAGGGAAAATAATGGAAGAAAGAAGGGTTTCTAAAGGAGTTATCAGAAGAAGGGCAAGCAGGACGGAACCGGAAGAAACTAAAGGAATTCCGTCTGAGGCTGCGCCGGAAAATATATCTTTAGCCGAAAAGCAGGAAAGCGGTGAAAACCTCTTAGCGCCTGCCGGAGTTTTAACCAAAGAGCATAAAAAGGCTGAGCCGCAGCATCCCTCAGCCGCTGAAGAAATGCCTCTCAAGGAAAAAGAAAACGCTGTTAAATCAAAAAAAGTCGGCAAAAAAGAAGAAGCTCAAAAGCCGGACGTTCTCAGCGTAATAAAAACCTTAGACAATCTGAAAGTTAAAAGTATTTCGGGAGAAGCGGCCGAATCCGCTTCCCATAAAAAACCCGTCAAAAAAGAAGAAATAAAGAAAGGTCCTCAAGCTAAATTTTCTAAAAACGAAAAGTTTATAGATACGTCCGAAGAAGGGGAATCGTTTATTTTCAGGAAGCATAAAAGAAAATTCGGCGGCAAGTTCCATAAGCAGCCCAAGCGCGTCCAGCAGATAGTTCCGGAAAAAAAGGCGTCCAAGAAAGTAATTAAAATAAGCAGCGGCATAACCGTAAACGAATTATCCCAGTCTCTCGGAGTCAAAGCGTCCGAAGTTATAAAAAAATTAATGGACGTCGGCATAATAGCTACTATGAACCATATAATAGACATAGACGCGGCTTCCCTTATCGCTTCCGAGTACGGATATACCGTAGAAAACGTCAGCTTTAACGAGGCGATAGCGCTGGAAGAATCAGTTGACGCGGAAGAATCGCTTCTGCCGAGAGCTCCGGTAGTGACGGTTATGGGCCACGTTGACCACGGTAAGACTTCACTTCTCGATGCCATAAGAAAAACAAACGTTACTTCTAACGAAGCCGGCGGAATAACGCAGCACATAGGCGCATACAGCGTTAAGATAGACGATTCCATGATTACTTTTCTGGATACCCCCGGACATGAAGCGTTTACGGAAATGAGGGCGAGAGGCGCGGGCATAACCGATATAGTAGTTCTTGTAGTTGCGGCGGACGACGGAGTTATGCCTCAGACAATCGAAGCAATTAACCATGCTAAAGCCGCCAATGTTCCTATTATAGTCGCCATAAATAAAATAGACAAGCCCGGCGCAAACCCCGCTAAAATTAAAAACAGCCTTCTGGAATACGGTCTCGTTTCGGAGGAACTGGGCGGAACGACCCTTTATGCACAGGTTTCGGCTAAAACGGGCGTCGGAATAAAAGAGCTTCTCGAACTCATCATACTTCAATCCGAAATATTAGAATTAAAAGCAAATCCGAATAAGCCGGCAAGAGGAACCGTTATCGAAGCAAAGCTCGATAAGGGAAGGGGTCCGGTAGCTACGGTTTTAATCCAGAGCGGCACTTTAAAGGTGAACGACAGCGCGGTATGCGGTTTGTATTATGTCAAAGTTAGGGCAATGCTTGATTACAAGGGAAACAAGATTGAAACGGCCGGCCCGTCCATTCCCGTCGAAATATTCGGCTTGGAAGGCGTCGCGTCTCCCGGAGACAATTTTATCGCTCTTAAGGACGAGAAAGAAGCAAAAAGAATAAGTATGGAAAGACAGTTGAAGCACAGGGAAGTCGAGTTAAGCTCCAATGCAAGGCTTACTTTGGAAGGATTGTACGAAAAAATTAAATCCGGCGACGTAAAAGAACTTAGATTAATCGTTAAAACTGATGTTTACGGCTCTATGGAAGCGCTAATACAGTCGTTTAAAAAACTTTCCAATCCTAAGGTAAAAGTCAATATAATACATAGCGGGGCGTCGGCAATTACCGAAAGCGACGTTATGCTTGCAAAAGCGACTAATTCCATAATCATAGCCTTTAACGTACGTCCGGAGTCTAAGGCTTCGGCATTAAGCGAAACCGAAGGAATAGAAATCAGGTACTACAGCATTATTTACGATGCGGTAAAAGATATAAAAGATGCAATGGAGGGCTTGCTTGCTCCCATAGAAAAAGAAAGAATTACGGGTAAGGCGGAAGTAAGGAGCGTTTTTAACGTTCCAAAGTTTGGAGCGGTTGCAGGATCTTTCGTATTAAGCGGATTTATTAAAAGATCGTCCAGCGCCAGACTTTTACGAGATAATGTAGTTATATACACGGGGCATATAGATTCGTTGAAAAGGTTTAAAGAAGACGCAAAAGAAGTTCAGGCAAATTTTGAATGCGGGATTCTGCTTGAAAATTTTAACGATATAAAAGTCGGAGATATCGTAGAAGCTTATGATATAGAATATATTAAGCAGACGCTGGAATCTTCGGTCAATAACGCGTAAAAAGATTTATTTGCATATATAGGGGAGAGTTTTAATAAATTGATAGAAAGAAATAAAAGAGTGGCGGAAATGATATCCAGGGAAGTTTCTTTGTGTTTGGAATTTGAGGTAAACGACGCCAGATTGAAAAACGTTACTATTATAAGCGCGGAAATATCGAAGGACCTAAAATTCTGTAAAATATTTTTCAGCGTATTGGGTTCCGAAAAAGAAATAAAAAAAGCGTTAAGCGGTTTCGAAAGTTCCAAAAATTTTATTAAAAAAAATGTTTTTTCCAAGGTTCTTTTGAGGGTAGTGCCGGAAATCAGGTTTGAATATTACGGCGGATTACAAAAGGCTTTTGATATAAACACGATTATAAACGAATATAATTCTACAAAACAAACGACAAAATAAACAATTATGGTATCTATAAAAAAAGAATATTCGGCTTCGGATTTAAAGGCTTTAAATAATTACGCCGCAGATATATTCCGCATCATAGAAACGTCTAAAAAAGTTCTTATAGCGACACATGAAAATCCGGAAGGCGACGCTATAAGTTCGGTTATAGCGACCGGCCTTTTTTTAAAGGCGTTAGATAAAGACGTTTATTTATACGATAAAGACCAGATACCGAATAATTTAAAATTTTTACCGGGAGTCGATAAATTTTTAAACGAGTTTCCGAAAGAACCCATAGATTTGCTTATAGTCGTCGATTGCGGGGAATTTTCGCGCATAGGGGCTAATTACGGAGAGCTCTCCGTAATAAACAGAATAATTAATATCGACCATCATTTTACAAACACATTTTTCGGACATTCTAACCTCGTACTGCCCGATGCAAGTTCTGCAGGCGAAGTTCTTTTCTATCTTTTTTTAGCATATGGAGCCTATGTAAACGATATTGCGTATTCTCCTTTCGATAATTTTCTTGGAGACAAATTAGGCGAACCTCTTCCATGCGGAATTGAAGAAAGAAAAAAAATATTATCGTATCTAAACGACGACATTGCTCTGTCTTTATATACGTCTATATTGACAGATACCGGTTCTTTTCATTATTCTTCGGCGAATAAAAGATCTTTTTATATATGTTCCGTTTTAAACGAATATAATTTAGACCCCGCTGAAATAGCCACCGAGCTTTTTGAAACCAAGCCCGCCGAGATGTATTTTCTGCTGGGGAAAAGTTTAAACACGCTTGAATTTTCCTCCAACGGAAAGGTCGCCTCTATGGTTGGAACCAAGAAAATGATAGAAGATGTTTTGAAAGAAGGGGACGGAAACAGAATTAACGGTTTATACGAAAATTTCGTAAACTATCCGAGGTCGATTCAGGGAGTAGAAATAGCGATATTTTTCAGGGAAACCGGATTCAATCAATACAGATTGAATTTCAGGTCTAAAAGTTACGCGAACGTCGCATACGTCGCGGAGAAGTTTGGCGGCGGCGGACATAAATTTGCGGCGGGATGCAAAGTAAGCGGCGATATAAACGAAATTAAAAACGAAGTATATAAATATTGCGGCGAAATAATATAAATACGGTTATGGATAAAGGTAAAAATAACAGCATAAGCGGGATTTTAGTCATAGACAAGCCTAAAGATATGACCTCGTTCAAAGTAGATTTTTTAATAAAAAAGGAACTTAACTGTTCCAAAGTAGGTCATGCCGGAACTTTGGATCCGTTTGCGACCGGAGTTCTCCCCGTTCTTTTAAATAAAGCCACAAAGCTTCAGGACAGCTTAATTAATCTTCCTAAATCTTACGAAGGGACGCTTAAATTAGGCGTAAGTACTGATACGCTCGATATCGCCGGCCGCCAAAACGGCGGAAGAGACGTTTCCGATTCGGAAACCGACGGCGTAATCAGCTATCTAAATAATTTAAAAGGCGATTTTATTCAAAAGATACCGGCTTTCAGCGCCAGAAAACATAAGGGAGTTCCCCTATATAAATATGCAAGAAAAAATATCGACGTAATTCTGGAAAATCCTACGTCCATAGTTAAAATTTATAATTTCGAAGTAAAATCGCGCCGAAATACTTTTATAGATTTCAGATGCACCGTTTCAAAAGGAACATATGTAAGGGCGATTGCTCAGGATATAATGGATAAATTCGATATTCCGGCGCATCTTTACAGCCTTAAAAGGACGAGTGCCGGCGGTTTCGATATTTCCGAAGCTCTGCCGCTGGAGTCGCTAGAAAAAGGCCCCGATTTCATAATCGAGAACCTGATACATATTAATAACGTTTCCGGTATTCGTACCGGCGGCATTAATTAAAATATATATAATAACTAATTAAACTAACTAAAACATATCCTTAAGGGGGTTCAATTAAATGCCTATTTCAAAAGAAGAAAAAAACGCAATAATCGAGAAATTTAAGACCCATAGTAACGATTCCGGTTCTGTAGAAGTGCAGGTTTCCCTGCTTACATACCGGATTAATTTATTGTCGGAACATTTTAAAAAATTTGCCAAAGACCATCATTCAAGAAGGGGTCTTTTAAAAATGGTTTCAAAAAGAAGGCATCTTCTCGATTATCTGAAAAGCAAGGACGATGCAAGATATAAATCTTTAATCGAAGCCCTTGATCTTCGCAAATAAAAACGATAAATTAATTTTTCTTAAAAGCAAGTTAATCAGATTCAATAGGAGACAAGATGATAAGCAATACTTTAATGTTTGACGGTAAAAAAATAACTATCGAAACGGGGAGACTAGCCAAACAGGCGTCGGGAAGCGCATTGGTTACGATAGGAGACACAAAAGTTCTCGTTACTACGTGTTTAAATAAAAAAATAAAGGAAGGAACGGATTTCCTGCCCCTTACCGTGAATTACGTAGAGAAATATTATTCTGCGGGAAAAATACCGGGCGGTTTTTTTAAAAGAGAGGCAAGACCGACCGAAAAAGAGGTTTTGACCTCCAGATTCTTAGACAGGCCGATAAGACCCCTATTTTCGGATAATTACTTTTTTGATACGCAGATAATAGCCACCGTGGTTTCCATGGATAACGAAAACGATCCGGATATGGCGGCTATGTTAGGCGTTTCATTTTCTTTGATGCTTTCCGAAGCCCCGTTTAACGGACCAACCGCAGGCGTTAGAATTGCAAGGGTAAACGGCAATTTCATTGCAAATCCGACTTATAAGGAACTCGAAGCCAGCGACACGTTTCTTATAGTCGCAGGCTCAAAAGACGCTATAACTATGGTTGAAGGAAGCTTTAACGAATTAGACGAGGAAGAGCTTATTTCGGCGATAGAATTCGCGCACGATAAAATTGTGGAATTAACCGAGTTTCAGAATAAAGCTCTTTCTGGAATGAGCATTAATAAAGCCGTGCCTGAAGAAATTAACATACCGGAAGGATTGCATGAAAGAGTTAAGGAGCTTTCTTACGACGATTTATCCGCCGCCCTTAAGATTTCCGCAAAGCTTGAAAGAAATGAAAGAGTTGAAAACCTGAACGACAAGGTTATCGAACTGCTTAATGAATCTTATCCCGGGCAGGAAGCGGCGATAAGCCATATTTTTGAATCTATCCAAAAGGATATATTGAGAAGCAACATAATTAACGACGGTTTAAGAATAGACGGAAGAGGGCTTAGAGATATAAGGCCTATCAGCTGTTCCGTCGGAGAACTGCCGATGGCTCACGGAAGCGCCGTTTTCACGCGCGGTGAAACCCAGGCTCTCGTCGTCGCCACTCTCGGCACTAAATTCGACGAACAGATTATAGATGCGCCCGAGAAAGAATCGACTAAAAAATTTATGCTGCATTATAATTTCCCTCCTTTTTCCGTGGGAGAGGTCGCTCCCTTAAGGTCCCCCGGCAGAAGAGAGATAGGGCACGGGTCGCTTGGCGAAAAAGCGCTCAGATATGTAATTCCGTCCGCGGAAGAATTTCCTTATACGATAAGATTAGTTTCCGAGATACTCGAGTCTAACGGTTCTTCTTCTCAGGCCACGATTTGCGGAGGCACATTGTCCTTAATGGATGCCGGAGTTCCAATAAAGGCTCCGGTTGCGGGAATAGCAATGGGACTAATAAAAGAAGGAGATAAAGTTGCGATACTTTCCGATATTTTAGGCGATGAAGACCATTTGGGAGATATGGATTTTAAAGTTGCGGGAACCGCTAAAGGCGTAACGGCTTTACAGATGGATATTAAAATTTCAGGAGTTACTAAAGAGATTTTGAGAAATGCCCTTTCCCAGGCAAAAGATGGAAGAATACATATACTCAATATAATGCTTCAGTCTATAACCGAACCCAGAAAAGATATGGCAAAAAATGCCCCGAGAATCGTCACTATGATGGTTAAACCGGAAAAAGTCAGAGAAGTTATCGGGTCCGGCGGAAAAGTTATTAAGGGAATAATAGAAAAGACCGGCGCAAAGGTCGATATAGAAGATTCCGGAAAGGTTACTATTTCTTCTTCAAACGGCGAATCATTAAAACTTGCCGTTGCTATGATAAACGACATAACGCAGGAAGCGGAAATCGGCAAGATTTATTTCGGCAAAGTCAGAAAAATAATGGATTTTGGAGCTTTCGTAGAGATATTTCCCGGGACGGACGGACTTGTTCATATTTCACAAATAGATAGTAAGAGAGTGGAAAAAGTCTCCGACGTTTTAAAAGAGGGCGACGAAGTAAAAGTTAAGGTTTTAGATGTGGACAGGGCGGGCAAAATAAAACTCTCTATAAAAGAAACTTTATGAAGAATTTTAAAAGAGAAGTTTTAGAATCGGGGATTACGCTTATAACGGAAAAAAAGTCATATTTTAACTCTATAAGTATCGGATTGTGGGTAAAAACCGGCTCGGTTTACGAGCCGGCAGAATTAAACGGCATATCCCATTTCATAGAACATTTGCTCTTTAAGGGAACTAAAAATAGAACTTATAAGGAAATAAACAGGGAAATAGACCTTATGGGAGGAGCGTTGAACGCTTTTACCGGAACGGAGCTTACTTGTTTATATACCAAAGTTTTATATAAAAACTACGACAACGCCGTCGATCTTTTAATCGATTTGATGTTTAATTCTTTGTTTCCAGAAGATGAAATCGAAAAAGAAAAAAGCGTGATATTGCAGGAAATTTCCGGCGTTCAGGATGATCCTTCGGATTATTCGATGGAACTCTTTCATAGAAATTTTTACGGAAATTCATCATACGCTTTCCCTATTCTTGGAACCGAAAATACGATTAAAAATTTTAACCGAAAAAAAATATTAGATTATTATTACCGGCATTACAATCCCGGAAATATAATAATTTCGGTCGCAGGCAATTTCGAACACGATAAAATAGCGGGTTCGATCAACAGCCGTATGGGTAAAATAGCTTCGCAGTTCGATAGCAAAATAGTACAAAAAAAATTTAAAACCGATAAAGTGTACGGCGATTTTTTTCAAGATAAGGATCTGGAGCAGACCCATTTCTTAATTGGACTCGAAGGTATAAGCAGGTCTGACGAAGATTTTTTCTCCGTAGAAGTTTTAAACACTATTTTAGGCGGGTCAGTCAGTTCTAAACTTTTTCAGGAAGTAAGGGAAAATAAAGGGCTTGCGTATTCTATTTATTCAAATTCGGTGTTTCATAGGTCCGACGGATATTTTTATATTTATGCGGGCGTTTCTCCTAAAAAATTCAAGCTTTCCAAAGAGCTTATTTTTAATATAATCGACGGCATAGTAGGCGGCGATATCAGCGGCGACGAAATTATGAATGCAAAAAAACATATATACGACGGTTTTCTTCTTGGCATGGAATCTACCGGAAATATTATGAACCGCAATGCTATTAACGAAATTTACGAAGGCAGATATGTTCCCAAGGCGCAGGTTTTAAAAAAGATAGAAAAAGTAGATAAACAGGCTGTTAAAAGAATTTCCGAGCGGTTATTTTCAAGTAAGAAAAACAGAAATATTTCCGTTCTCGGCAAGGTTAAATAATACAATAATAAAGCAAGGCGGCTGTATTTATGGAAAAGGAAATTTATTACCCTAAATCTTACGATATTATTTACAGGTCGGGTTATATCATAGGCTTTATAGGAATAGCTTTATTTGCTTTTTCATATATTTATTACGATATACCCGGTTTTTATGCGGGGATTTCTATTTTTTACGCAGGTTCTTTAATTTCTTCATCATTCCTTTTAGTATGGAAGAAAGAGATAAAAATATTTATACTGTCCTGCGTAATTTTGGGGATTTTATCCGGAGCCGGTTATGTTTTTGTTTTTAAAAATCCGGAAATTTTAATTATATCTATAGGATTTGTCCTCGCAGGAGTCGCAGGGCTTTACGGTAAAGAAGCCCACTGCTTTCATTTTATCGAAGGATGGATTCTAATGTGGTCGTTTCCGGTTTTAATTTTTGCAAATTTATTAATTTACGGATTAAATATTGAAAATTACGTCATAGTCCGCGCTGTTTTTTCCGTAATTTATGTCATCATAATGCTTTTGGCGCTTTCTTTTTTAATTAAAAAATTGAAACAGCCTTTAATGCAATTTTGCCAGAATTAAAATAAAATTATTTTTTTATTGTATTATGACTTTAAAGTCATTATAATAATATATATATGGTCGAAAATATAGATAAATACGAATTGATTTTGTCGTCTTCGAGAAAGCTGATAGAGGAAATCGGATTTTCCGCTTTAACCATGGATAGGGTGGCGCAAAAAGCCGGCATAGCCAAAG
>JAJZJD010000096.1 GCA_021828445.1 bacterium | reverse complement strand
CACGCAGATAATATTATATCTTATTTTGCAAGGATAGTCGAGATAATCGAAGAGTTAGTAAAAAAATTTAATGAATTAAAATTGGAGGATTAAAATGTTAAAATTACCGGAAAACTTAGTATCGCAGACGCAGGACTTTAACGCAAAGATAGATGCTCTTGTAGTGTCTTCTCAAGAGGAATATCATATCGCAGGGGAATATTACAAGCTCCTTGCCGATATGGAAAGGCAGATTAAAGACTTTTTCAAGCCGCACAAGGAAAATGCTTGGAAGGCTCACAAGGCACTTGTAGAATCCGAAAATAACGAACTTGCAAAAGTCGTATCATTAAAAAATAAGTTAAGCTCCCTTATGCTGACCTTTCAAAAAGCATTTGAATTAGAACAACAAAAAAAGAGATTAGCGGAGCAGAAAGCACTTGAGGAAATAGAAAAGAAAAAGAACGCAGAGATAGCAAAAGAACTTAAAGCTAAAGGACTTGCCGAACTTGCAAAAGAGATTAAGAATAGGGAAGTAAATGTCATGGTCAAAAAAGAAGAGCTTAAATCTGATAACCTTTCGACGAGAAAGACTTATAAGGCTAATGTTATCGACAAAATGGCTCTTGTCAAAGCGGTAGCGGAAGGCAGAATACCGATAATGGCGATTGATGTCAATATGACATTCTTAAACAATCAGGCAAGAATGCTTAAAAATGAGTTAAAATATGACGGCGTAGAGGTAGTAGAAGAAAGCGGAATAACTTATAGGAGGTAATGTGATACTAATCGACGAGCCGAAAATAGAACTTTACGAAGGTGATTGTATTGAGGTTATGAAGTCAATGCCCGATAATTCAGTTGATTGTATCATTACCGACCCGCCATATAATGTTTCAAAGGAAGGTAATAAAATTCAAAGAAATTACGAACATTATAATTGGGATAGAAGGTCTGATATTGGTTTAGATTTTGGTGAATGGGACAGATGTTGGGAAACCGAAGAAGATTTTTTTGATTTTACGGAATTTTGGTTTGCTGAATGTGTACGAGTGTTAAAAGAAAGCGGTTGGATTTATATATTTTTTGGCAAACAAAGGACAGGTATTTTTGATTTACTTTTATCTAAAAAATATGGAATTAAAGCAAGAACAATTTACGTTTGGGTAAAATCAAATCCTGTCCCCAGCTTCAGAAAGGTTAATTGGATAAGCGGAACAGAGCATATATGGGTAGGCTCAAAAGGAGATAGCAAATTAAAGAATTTTTTATATCAAAAAGATATGAATAATTACTTTATTTCGCCTAATGCTTCGGCATATAAAGAAACGGAGCATCCCACTGAAAAACCTGTTAAACTTATTAAGCATCTGATAACAGTTAATTCTAACGAGGGCGATACTATTCTTGACTGTTTTGCTGGCTCTGGCACGACAGGCAAAGCGGCGTATGAGTTAAACCGCAACTGCATATTAATTGAGAAAGAGCCTGAATATTGCGAAATAATAAAAAATAGAATGGCTTTATGCGAGCCGTTTTTAATAAGGTAGGAGGTAAAATGAAAAAAATAAGATGTATAGATTGTAAATATTGTATTGATTTATATTTAGATTGTCATGGTTATTTAAATAATAATTGTAAAAACGGTGGTGTTATGTTTTATTCATTAGAAAAATGGTATTGCGATAAATTTAAAGCAACAGAATATAAAGCAAAAATATGCAAGATTAAAGGTTCTGATAAATAAATTATTAATTAAGGGAGGTAAAATGAAAAGGATACATGAATTTGTTTTTTACGATAAAGAACAAAATTTTACATATACAATTATTTTTGAAATTAACCTTATCAATGGAGATTGGCTGATTTCATCGTTAGAAACCGATGATGTTAATACCGCAGGGGAAAAAAGGGACATTAAAGGCGGTATTAAGCGTTATCTTAATTTAATTGCGATTAGTTTAGAGAATCAAGGTTTAACAGCTCGGCGTGAATATCTAACTTATTTAAAAAAACAAATAAAGGAAAGAATCGGCAGATGCCTAAAAAGCATCAATTAAGGGGATTAAAAGTATGAATAAGAATAATATTAATAATCAATGTCAAAAATTAATCTGGCACGGTTGCTGTTGCGAGTGTAAATATCATTATGCCGTATATTCACATCCTTGCGTTGATAATAAACCTAGGGGACTAAATGTCAATCTCAATATTGGAATTTAAACGCTTATTTCCTAAACAGGCGGCGGAGTTGGACTTATCGCAAAAGGCTATATTTGCACGGAATGGTAAATATAACGCCATTAAAACTGAATTTGACGGTATAAAGTTTGCAAGTAAAAAAGAGGCGGAATATTATAAAAACCTATTATTGCTTAAACAAGCGGGTGAAGTTATCGATATTAAACTGCAACCAGAATTTGAATTACAGGAAGGATATATAAAGGACGGTGCAAAAATACGCCCGATAAAGTATATTGCCGACTTTCTTGTTGT
The DNA here is from genome assembly GCA_021828445.1 of bacterium. Classification (GTDB taxonomy): domain Bacteria; phylum SZUA-79; class SZUA-79; order Acidulodesulfobacterales; family Acidulodesulfobacteraceae; genus Acidulodesulfobacterium_A. Next base: position 225 of record JAJZJD010000096.1, on the reverse strand, counting down.
GTATAAAGACGGACATATTGAGATTATCGATACGAAAGGATATAGAAAAGATAAGGTTTACTTGTTGAAAAAGAAATTATTCCATTATAAATTTAAAGGTTTGACGATTAAGGAGGCGTAAAATGAGTGATGAGCAAATGGCAAAGATACAAACATTGGACGAACTTATTTATCTGATAAAATCATTTGATATAGATAAATTATCAGCAGAAGATTTAGATAATC
>JAJZJD010000095.1 GCA_021828445.1 bacterium | reverse complement strand
CATCTGCTTGGAACCGACCAGCTCGGAAGGGACATCCTGTCGAGGCTTATTTACGGCGGCAGGATTTCGATAGAAGTGGGTTTTATCGCCGTTTCGCTGTCTTTGTTCATCGGAATTTTTATGGGAGCTTATGCAGGTTATTACGGAGGCGTAACGGACAGTATTTTGATGAGATTTGTGGATATTATGCTGACGTTCCCCTCTTTTTTCTTGATTCTTGCTATAAGCGCAATACTAAAACCTTCGATTATTAATATAATGATAATTATAGGCTTGACGTCGTGGATGGGAATTGCAAGGATTATAAGGGCCGAATTTACGCAGAACAGGGAAAAAGACTATGTTCTTGCGGCAAAGGCGGCAGGCGCGCCGGATTCCTATATTATGTTTTTTGAAATTCTGCCTAATACTATAGCTCCGATTTTAGTTTCGGCGACGCTGGGAGTTGCAGGAGCGATTCTTATACAGGCGTCCCTTGCCTTTCTCGGAATCGGCATAATGCCGCCTACTGCAAGCTGGGGCGGAATGCTGTCCAGAGGAAAAACATATATAATGGTAGCATGGTGGCTTACGCTTTTTCCCGGAATAGCCATATTGTTAACCGTCCTTAGCTTTAACCTTGTAGGGGAAGCCGTAAGAAATGCATTAGACCCTAGATATTCGGGTGAAAGATGAATGCAAACCCTAATCCCGATTTAGAAACTATTTAAAGAAATTCCAAGAACCCGTCATTGCGAGCGCAGCGAAGCAATCTCGCTTTAGATTGGTTAGCTGCGCTGGAGTTAGCTACGCTGGACTTCGTCCGTCCGTCCCATCTTTGCCTGCATAAAACCGTTGGTTTTATAAACGCAGTCAAAGATATGCTCGCAATGACATTATTAAGTGATTCAGGCAATTCATATATAAAAATTTCTAAATCGGGATTGGGGGTAAAATTACGGCTTTAAAATATCCGCTGATTATGCTAAAATATAAAAATTATAAAGTCTAATTTTAAAGAATAGAGGATTGTCCGTATGAACATTAAATCAGCCAAAATATTTTTTTTAGTTTTATCTGCCGTTATGCTTTCCGGTTTTGCGCTGACCGGATGCGCTACGACGCGCAATATGCAGGGTAAGCCTATTGTTTCCGCAAACGTCGGTAAAATAATAAACGGAACTACTACCGAACCGCAAATCGTTTCTATGTTCGGTCCGCCTTATTCTATAGAAAAAAACCCGTTATCGCCTGGTGCCGTTACTTATAAATATAGATTTAAATATCGAAAATACGTGCATCTTGGAAATGAAATACTTACCGCATCTACCAAAAAATATAAAGAAAAACTCGACGTCGTCATAAAAAACGGAATAGTAATAAGCCATAGTTTTACGACTACGGGAAATACGTCGTTAAAAAAAATATTAAAAAAGCATAATAACTATTAAATAAATATAAATTATGAATATAAAATTTACTAAACTTCAGGGCGCGGGTAACGACTATCTTTATTTGGACGCGATAAACGATTTGCCCTCCTGCGTTTCGGACGCTCCGGATTTCTATAACAGGCTTGCCGTAAAAATCAGCGACAGGCATTTCGGAGCAGGGTCTGACGGCATTATAATAATCTTACCGCCTTCAAGCGGCAACGAAGCGGACTTTCGTATGCGGATGTTTAATGCCGACGGTTCCGAAGGAGAAATGTGCGGAAACGGCATAAGATGTTTTGCGAAGTATGTATATGACCGGCATCTAACGGATAAAAAAAATATAAATATAGAAACCCTTGCGGGAATAAAGACGGTAGAAGTATTTTTATACGGCGGCATGGGGACGGTAAAAGAAGCCCGGGTGTTCATGGGACTTCCGGAATTTAAAACCGAAAAAGTTCCGGCAAATTTTGGAAAATCGGAAATTATTAACGAAAAAATAGACGCCGGCGGAAAAGAATTTGAAATATCCTGCGTTTCTATGGGAAACCCGCATTGCGCGGTGTTCGTCGAAGACGTTAAAAACTTTGACGTGCATTACTATGGTTCGTTAATTGAAAATAATGAAATGTTTCCTAAAAGAATAAATGTAGAATTCGTTCAGATGATAGACGATAAAAATGTGCTTGTAAGGACATGGGAAAGGGGTTCCGGCGAAACTTTGGCATGCGGAACCGGCGCGTGCGCCGTATATTCTATTATGAGAAAAACCGGAAAAATTAAAGGAAACGGTCTTAACGTAAATTTATACGGAGGGACATTAAATATATCCGGCGGGCTAAACGAAGGCATTTACATGGTTGGGCCCGCGGAAGAAGTTTTTACGGGATATTTTGATTTTAAAGAATAAGAAATAAATAAATATTATATGCGTAAGCTTTTTTTAACCGTTCCTCTCGTTATAGCTCTTATATCTTATTCTTCAACCTATTCCTCCGCCAATTTTTTAAGCAAAAATACATACCCTTATTTAAATTATTCAAACGAGATTATTTTCAAAAAAGCCTACGATAATTATCTGCGCGGAAGATATAAATCGGCGGCGGGACAATTCCGGTTTTATGCGTTAAAAGGCAGACTGTTAAAAAATTATGCCCTGTATTATCAAGGTTTATCCTTATTTAAGCTCAAAGAATACCGTAAAGCCGATTATGTTTTTTTAAAGCTCGCAAGTTTATATCCAAAATTTGTTTTTTATAAAAACGCCGTTTTTTATCTTGCCGTTTCCGAAGAAAAAAACGGCTATTACTCCTCGGAAGTTTCGCATCTCCGATATATAATCAAACATTCCAAAAAATCGGCGGTCCGTTCTTACGCTATGTTTAAGATATATAAGGCATATACGAA
>JAJZJD010000094.1 GCA_021828445.1 bacterium | reverse complement strand
TCTTGTAGGCGCAACTATGTCCGCTTTGGACGTCAGCATAGTTAATGTCGCAATGCCGACGATGCAGCATGGTTTTGCCGTTCCGATGTCCACGATAGAGTGGGTTGCGATGGCTTATATGCTGACTCTTACGGTTTTTTTGCCTCTCTTCGGCAGGCTTGCCGATATGTTTGGAAGGACAAAGATGTATAATATCGGCTTTGTCGTGTTTACGGTCGGTTCCGCGCTGTGCGGACTGGCTCCTAACGCAGATTTTCTAATATTTTCCCGCGTGCTTCAAGCGGTCGGCGCAGGCTTGCTTCAGGCAAATTCCGTTGCCATAATCACACAGGCTTTTCCTTCAAACGAATTGGGGAAAGCTATAGGACTTCAGGGTTCGATACAGGCGATAGCAATGTCCGTAGGTCCGTTCGTGGGAGGTATGCTTATTGCCGCTGTAAACTGGCGGTTAATATTTTACGTAAATGTCCCGATAGGCATTGTAGGCACATTTATGGCTCTGTTTATACTTCCGTCAAGCAAAGCAAAACTCGGCGAAAAAAAGGAAAAAATAGATTATTTAGGCATATCTTTTTTTGCGGCGGGACTGGCTTCGTTAGTTCTAGCCGTTAATCAGGGCGAAAAACTTGGATGGAATTCTCCGGTAATACTTATTTATTTCCTTATTGCCGTCATTTTACTGCCGCTCTTTGTATATACCGAGCTTAAGGTTAAACACCCGATGATCGACCTTAAAATGTTTAAAAAATGGGGATTTTCCGCAGGCAACACTACCGGTCTTTTATCTTATTATGTTCTGTTCGCGGTTTTATTCCTAATGCCTTTTTATTTAGAAGAAGTTTTACATTATAATGCCGCGGTAACCGGGTCTATTTTAACCCCTATACCGCTTTCTATGGCTATAATCGCCCCTTTTGCCGGAGCAATCTCCGACAAATTAGGCTCCCGCATCATGACCACGGCAGGAATGCTTATCTGCGCAGTTTCGACGCTGCTTCTAACATTTTTAACTCCGGCAGTAAACCTGTATCTTTTAATTTTTGAATTCATTATACTTGGCATAGGTATGGGTATTTTCACGCCACCAAACAACAGCGCTATAATGCTTTCGGCGCCGCCGGAAAGGCTGGGGGTTGCCGGCGGAATATTAAATATGATGAGGGCGCTGGGTCTTATTTTCGGCGTTGCCATATCCGGACTCATTTTTACATATCTAAAGCACGGATACGAGTTGTCTCATACCGGTACTACGGTACATTCCCGTATGCCGGAATCGGTTTACATTTCGGCATTTATGCACGGGTTTGCCGTCGTTATGATTTCGCTTGTAGCCATAAACATATTCGCAACTATTATTTCTGCCGCTAAAAAGGATGTAAAACTTACAAAAATAGAAGGTGCGGAACCTATAGATTTAATGTAGTCAAATTATAAAAATTATGGGAATTTTTAATAGAAATAGAAATAGAAATATTTTACCCGAAGGTAAAGGCTACGAAATTACCTGCGGTATCGAATTTATCCTAAAGAGAGCCTTAAATAACGGGATTAATAATATATTTCTTGACGGCAAACTTACGGAAAACCTCCCCGAAATCAACAAAACATCTTCCTTAAGGATTCAGTCGGATATGGATTTTTTATGGACGGAAATATACTCTCTCGCTATAACTAACCGCAGAGCTATGGCTTTTGCCTGCGACCAGTCTTTTTTGAATTTTATCAATTTAGAAAAATATTTTATAGGCAATAAAAATTTAAACGGCGGCATTGTTTTATTTCTTTTTAAGAAACGCGGCATTAAAAAGTTTTCCTTTTCGTTCGAAAGTATTTTCCCTGTCTATAATTATTACAAAATATCGGGATTTATAGATTATCTGCCTTATTATTTCGAACTTTCCGAAAAATTAAAATTGCCTGTCCTTATTTATCTTAACGACTCGGTTATGAACGAATACAACCTCGACGAAAAAAAAGAATATACGGAAAGGACTGCCGCAAAGCCGCATTTTTCTTTTGAAAACAACGATAAACAAACTATTATTCCTTATGAGCAGAAAAAGAATATTCAATTTTTCAAAAATACGGGTGAGCATATTAAACTATTCAAAGGAAAAAGCGCGGATAATCTTGTCTTGACCGATGCCGAATACTTTCACCGCATTATAGAAAATAAGAATTTTTCGGAAAATTCGGATATTATTTTGTTTAATCTTCTTAACCCCGTAGATTCTCTGGAGTTTATTGAATTAATTAAATCCGATTGCGGCAATTATTACAAAAATATATATATATTCGACGATAAAGGTTTGTTGCGGCAACAGCTTACGGATGTTTTGGAAAACAATAAATCGTCATTGAGTTTCGAAAATTTAAAACTTATTGAAGCGGGGAATAGTAACGGGATAGAGTTAGGATTTTGCACGGATGATTTTAAAATAACCGAAATAAAATCGACAAAATCTTTTTGCGTCGGCTGTACTTTGTTTACATTTTTGCAAACCCTCGAAAAAAAAATAGATACTCCCGAAGACTATATATTAATTGGCGAAGAGGGGTGCCTCTCTCTTCTGAACTCAAGCGCATTAAAATTTTCGTTTCAAAATATAATGATTACTGAAAATCCTCTTTTTTTATCGTTCAATTTATATTCCAAAGATTTAAACAAAACTTTTTATATTTTTATTTCCGCCCTCAAATTTTCTGAACAGATAGACAAGTTTATTAAAATAAACGGCGAATTAAATTTTAAGGGTAGAATTACATTCGTCATTTATAAATCAATTTTTGATTTTGATTATAATATCGAAAACTTAATTTCGCATCCGTTATTAAAATCTTTTAAAAAAATAGCCGTTAAAAAAGGAACCCGTTTGAAAGATTTA
>JAJZJD010000093.1 GCA_021828445.1 bacterium | reverse complement strand
AAAGATTATATTAAAATCATGACGAAAAAAACCGAAGAAAAAACTTACGAATACAAGAAATTTTTAACGGGCAAAAAAGTTCTTTTATATACCGGCGGGGTTAAGAGCTGGTCTTTGATTTCCGCCTTAAACGACTTAGGTTTGAGGGTTATCGCCACGGGAATTAAAAAAAGTACCGATGAAGATAAATTAAGGATAATAAAGGAATTAGATAAAAACGGAAATATAATAATGCTCGATAATGGCAATCCCGTAAATCTTATTAAAACAGCAAGAGAAAATAATGCCGACATCATACTTGCAGGGGGGAGGAATCAATATACGGCAATAAAATCCCTCATTCCGTTTTTAGACGTAAATCAGGAAAGATTAGAACCTTACGTATCTTATGAAGGCATGGAATGTATGGCAAGGTTGATTTACTCGGAAATTAAAAACCCGCTGTTCAAATTATTGAAAGAGTCGATATAAAAAAGTAAAAAATATTAAATAAAATTATGGATAACCTAATTAAAAATATCGAAATTAATCCGTTAAAAACAAGTTCGTCGCTTGGCGCCGCCGTATTTTTTCTGGGATTGAAAAATGCGGTCGTCCTTATGCACGGGGCCGTAGGCTGTGCAAGTTTCGACAAGGTTACGCTGACGAAGCATTTTCGGGAAAATATTCCGATAGTTACCACCGCATTAAACGAATCGGGGGCTATTCTTGGAGGAAAAGATTTTTTAGTAGCGGGAATTAAAAACGTTTACGAAAAAATGAAGCCGGATTTCATAGGGGTTGCATCGTCGGGTCTTACGGAAACAAACGGCGAGGATATCGCAGGCATTATTAAAGACTTTAAAGACAGGCAGGGTATTCCTTTTGCGGACGTGATTTACGCAGGCACTCCGGATTACAAGGGCGGTTTTGAAGACGGTTATACCGTGGCGATGCTGTCGCTGTTAGCCGAAGCGTTCATTAGGAATAAAAACGGCATACCGATTAAAAAATCGGCCAAAAGAGCAAAGAGCATAAATGTTTTTTGTCCGCCTTCATTTACCCCTCAGGATTTTTTGGAACTTCGCGAAGCTCTGGAATATTTTAACTTAAAACCTCTTATGATACCGGACTTAGGTTTATCGTTAGACGGTCATCTGGACGAAAGGGGGTATATGCAAACCACGTCTGACGGATTTGACGCAAAAAATTTACAGGATATTTACAACGGCGAATTTAATTTGATAATAGGCTTGAGCCTTAAAGGCGCCGTAAAAAACATCGAAGGCTTAACGGGGTTAAAGACGTATTATTTTCCTAATATTTGCGGACTGAAAAACAGCGATAAATTTTTTAATCTTCTTTCAAAATCGACGGGCAAAGAGATTCCTGAAAAATATAAAAGACAGAGAAGACAGCTTATGGATGCATATTTAGATGCGCATTTTTATTTTTCCGGAAAAGAAATTGCGCTGGCTCTAGGAATAGACCTTTTAGACTCTTTCTCTGCGATTTATTCGGAAATCGGCGCAAATTTAAAGCTCGGAATAACGACCAAGGTTGCAGGCGATATTGAATACAGGTTTTTAGATTTGTGCGAAGGCGATTTAGATATGCTTGATACCTGCGGGAACGCGGATATGATAGTTTCAAATTCCAACGCAAAATTTTATGCCGAAAACTTAGGCATACCTTTGCTTAGAGCAGGGTTTCCGATAATAGACGAAATTGGGCATAATTATAAACATTATATACTTTACGGGGGAGCTATAAATCTTGCCGTTGAAAGCGCAAATTTACTTAATAAAGAATAATGGTTTAAGTTTAATTAAAAAGATTTGGAGGGTTTGAAATGAAAGTAGGCTTCGCGACAAATGATAATATTTTAATCAATGACCACTTTGGATGGGCTAAAAATTTTGCAATTTATGAAATAAATAAGGATGGATTTAAATTTTTGGAAAACAGATATTTCGAGGAAGAGGTCGAAGAACTTAATAAGATAGATAAAAAAATCGAAGGGTTGCGGGATTTAAAGATTATCTTCGTAGAAAGCATCGGCGGCACGGCGGCCGCCCGCGTCGTAAAATCCGGCATCCATCCGGTTAAATCTAAGCCTAACGATAAAATAGAAGCGGTTATGGAAGAACTTCAGGCGGTATTATCGAAAAATCCGCCTCCGTGGCTGAAAAAGATTATTCTTAAAGAAAGCGGAGAAACTGCAGAAATAAATGTTTAATTTGAGCTTAATAAATAATTGGCACAAACCTTGCAAATTCATAAATTATGGAAGAAGAGAAAGGTTTAAATTTAAACGTAAAAGTTTTAGTCGTTGACGATTTAAAGGAAAGAAGGGATGAACTTAAACTTATTTTAAATTCCGTAACGGCTAATATATACGAAGCCGACAACGGAGCGGCGGCAGTCATAGCCGCGGAAGAATTTAAGCCGGATATTATATTTATGGATATAAAGATGCCGTCGATGGACGGAATTACCGCCTGCAAAAAAATTATGGAGAAAACCCCGGTTCCGGTTATTTTTTTAACCGCCGGAGCAGGCGACGTGAATGATTACGATAGTTATATGGAGGAATTGAAAGAGTCGGGCGCATTCTCTTATATAATTAAGCCTGCAAGAAAAAGCGAAATTTTAGCGCAGACGATAATCGCGATAGAAAATTTTAAGAAATTCCAGAATATAAAAAAAGAGAATGAGAATTTAAAGCAATATATAGAGGACAGGAAATTAATCGGCAAAGCAAAAAACATACTAATAGAAAAAGAGGGGATTTCCGAAAAAGAAGCGCATAACAGGTTGCAAAGATTAAGCATGAACAGCGGACGCCCTATAGGCGAAATAGCTAAAGCTATTATTTTAACGGATTCATAAAAATAATTAACATAAAAACAGG
>JAJZJD010000092.1 GCA_021828445.1 bacterium | reverse complement strand
GCGCAGGCAAAAATGAGTCTGCCGAAGATGTTTTATATTCCGCACGCCATCAACGGACTTGAAATTCAAAAAATCCCTGAAGACATTTTAGACAATTCCAGCCTTGAAGGATGGCTGTTCGGGTTAGGTGCTTCACTGATAATTTTCGGGTTTATTTATAATATGTATATGAATTTATACAGACTGGCCGTAGGCGCCGAAAGCAAAAATAGTTCTTACTGGCAACTGTTTGCCAGGTTTATATTTGCATTAGTGTTTTTATACGTCTGGTCCAAAGGCATTTTCTTTAATCAGTATTTAACTATGGTAGACAATATGCAGAATTATATTTGGACTTCGCTTGCTGCCTCATCTGGCGTAACAGGAATAGAAACAGTAGTAAAAAATGCTCTGAATACTATTCATGGAAGTAAAGGAAGCGGATTTGAATGGTATGATCCGTTCACTTGGGATAAACTGGCCGCATATGCTGCTACGGCAATTTTAGAATTCATATTCATGATTATTTTGTTTATCGTATATCTTATTTACGCAGTATTTTATTTTGTCATATACATTTTTCAGTTGTTAATTCTTGGAGTCTTATTTTCAATTTTTCCTATAGCCCTTGGTTTATGGATGGGTGAATACAGCGAAGGAGTTAAACCTTTGCAGTCTTGGTTTAAGTGGTTCGTAGAAGTTTCGACGTGGGGTATAGGCATTGGACTTATGGACGTAATATTTAATACCGTAGTCGAAAATTCACTGGCCAACGCAGGTTTGTTAAGCACGGTTACCGGTATAAGTTTGCTTGTAGCTTTGTCTCTTGTCGTCGTTATGATTATTCTGCTTCTTGTCGGACCTTTTTTAATTCATAAGATATTCGGCATGAACGGCGGCGGAGAACATACCCACGGCGCTATGGGAAAAATTAAAGGAGCAAAAGATAGCAAAGATTCTAAGGAAAGTCAAAAGAAAATACAAGAAGCATTAAAGGCGATAGCGACGGGAGGAGCTTCCATTCCTGCCGATATGGCCAAAGACGGTTTGAATAAAGGGGTGCAGGAAGCTACTAATTCAATAAAAGAGCAAGGCGGAACGTCCGCAGGGGGAATAGCGCCTGGAGCTTCTACTAAAAGAAACGATACGAAATAAATTAATCAAGCGAGAGGTGATATTAAAGCAATGAAAATAAAACTTTTAGTAAATAAAATATCGTCGGTTATGAATAAAATTCAAAATTTTATAATATTTGCCTGGTCATTATGCATTTCATTTTTTTCGGTTATTATTCTTTTGTGTTCTCGGCATTTTCATTTTTATTTACTTGCGCTTGCGATTTCTTTTATGGCTTTAACTGCTTATTTATTTTTGAAAAATAGAAAAAATAAAAATGTCGATTGCGAAGAAGCTGATGATAAAAAACGTCCGACGGTTTAAAAAAACCTTTCATATTTGCGTTTTAAGGCTCGGAATGAGTGTTGTAGGATATAAATGTATAGGCAATTTTGGAATACAGCGTTCTAAAAATATTATTTATTTTAAATAAATTATTAAGGGAAAAAATGAAAAACTTAGTATCTATCGAAAAAATCAGCGAAATTTTAGACATCAACGTCAAGACTATTTATGACTGGACATCGACGCGGAAAATTCCGCATTATAAACTCGGCCGGCTCGTGAAGTTCGATGTGGACGAGGTCATGGCTTGGCTTCAAAGTTGTGAGGTAAAAGTGTATAATAGGGGAACAGGCGGAAAGTCCCAATTTAGGAGGTGAGTTTATGGGACTTTTCAAAAGAAAAAACAGTCCTTATTATTTTATGAAGTTTCAGGCAAACGGCGTAAGAGTCTATGAATCGACTAAAACAAAAAATCGGAAATTTGCCGAAGAAATCTATTTAAACCGACGTTCCGAAATTATCGCCGGCATAGAACCGGTTAGAAGATTTGAAAGCGATATAACCTTTTCGGAGCTGGCAGATAAGTATCTTGAATGGTGCGACGGCCGGCAAAAATCTTTCAGTCGTAAAAAGGTAATCGTAAAAATTCTTAATAACTACCTTAAAAACAAACTAATTCAGGACATAAGCATTGAGGAACTCGAAATTATACAAAGCGATTATATTAAAAGCGGCCATTCAATTAATTACGTTAATAATATAATCAAGATACTTAAGGCTATGTTTACTAAAGCTTACGACTGGGAACTGATAAGCGAAGACGTCCTGAAGCGGGTCCGGAAAGTGAAACAGCTAAAAGGTGAAAATAAGCGTTTAAGGTATTTATCCGAAGAAGAAGCGGAAAGGCTTATATCGGCTTGCAGTAAAGAAATAAGGCCTATCGTGATAACGGCATTAAATACCGGAATGAGAAAGTCAGAAATATTGCGTTTAACTTGGGATAGGATAGATTTAAAGAACCGGCTAATCCTTTTAGATAAGACCAAAAACGGCGAGCGCAGAGAGATACCGATAAATCAAACGCTTTATGACGCTTTATCGGGCATTACAAGGCATATTAAATGCGATTACGTATTCTACAACCAAAAAACGTTAAAACCGTTCTATGACCTTAAAAAGAGCTTTTCCGGAGCTTTAAAAAAAGCGCATATTATCGACTTTCATTTTCACGACTTAAGGCATACGTTCGCAAGCTCATTAGTAATGAAAGGTGTTGATTTAGCGACTATCCAGAAGCTCTTAGGGCATAAGACGATAAATATGACTTTACGCTATGCTCATTTATCGAACGTCCACTTAAAAGACGCCGTTAATATTTTAGACGAGCGTTGCAAAATCGTTGCAGTAGATAATAAAGAAAAAATCGTTAAATTATGAAAAGCTTGATTTTAATGGTGCGTCCAGCAGGATTCGAACCTGCGACCCACAGCTTAGAAGGCTGTTGCTCTATCCATCTGAGCTATGAACGCATAATTGGATAGTATTATCTTTAATATATATAAATAATACCATTT
>JAJZJD010000011.1 GCA_021828445.1 bacterium | reverse complement strand
AAACAGGAATATAGTTCTTATACTGGGGGGCAAAGATAAGGGGTTTAATTACGAGCGTATGATTCAGCCGATAAAAAACAGCGTAAAGGCATGCGTTTTGATGGGCGAAACAAAAGATATTCTGCGTGATGTTTTACGGGGGCATATAGAGTTGCTCACGGCGGACGATATGGAGGATGCGGTTAAGAAGTCGGTTGACTTTTTAAAGAATAATTCGACGGCGGGCGCCGCAGATACAGTTCTTCTTTCTCCCGCTTCTTCCAGTTTCGATATGTTCAGGGATTATAATGAAAGAGGAGACGTATTTAAAAAATGCTACCGGAAATTAAAAGATAATTTTGTGGATACAATATGATTAACTACGGAAAGATTTTTATAAGAAAATACGACATAACTTTATTTTTAACCGCTATATTGCTTATAGCCCTTGGACTCGTTATGGTCTATTCGACAAGCGCGATGATTTCTATCGTCCAATACGGCGTAAGCTATCATTTTATTATAAGGCAGGGTATTTACGTTGCGGTATCGGGGGTTTTTATATGGTATTTGATGCATAACGATTACCATATTTTAAAATCGTTCTATAAGATTATTTTATTAGGAATAGTAGTTTTAATGGTTATGGTATTTATTCCTCACATAGGCATCGATGCCGGCGGCTCGAGAAGGTGGGTCAATTTCAAGATTTTCAGCATACAGCCTTCCGAATTTTTAAAAGTTTTTTTTATAGTATATCTGGCTAATTTTTTAGAGAAAAGAAAGGATATATTAGATAATAACCGTTATTCTCTGATGTTCATCAGCCCTTTTATATTTATGGGATTTTTAGATATTTTACTTTTGAAAGAGCCTGATTTTGGGGCGAGTTCCATTTTATTTATTACGACATTCATAATGTTGTTTGCCGGCGGAGTGTCTCTTATTTATCTTATTGCCGCGGCATCCTTAGGAAGCGTTGCGGCATATTTTCTTATTTTTACGGTAGCATACAGAAGAGACAGGATACTTGCGTTTCTTCACCCTTTTCACGATAAGTCGGGCATAGGTTTTCAAATAATACAGTCTTTGTATGCATTCGCAAGGGGCGGTTTTTTCGGAGTGGGTCCGGGCAACGGAAAGGAAAAATTGTTTTTTCTTCCTACCCCATATTCGGATTTTATATTTTCCTCGGTAGGCGAGGAGCTTGGATTCATAGGCGTGCTTATATTTATACTTCTTTATCTGATATTGGCATACAGGGGATTAAAAATTGCGATACATGCGCCTGATCTTTTCGGAACGTATCTCGCGTACGGAATTACCTGTCTTATCACGTTAAGCGCTTTTATAAATATCGGAGTGGTTATGGATTTACTGCCTACAAAAGGGCTTGCTTTGCCTTTCATAAGCTATGGCGGCAGTTCTTTGCTTGCTTCATGTATCGGCATAGGGATTTTGCTTAATATATCTTCTCAAAGCCTTAAGGGGAAAAATATTTAATGAATATTATAATTGCAGGCGGCGGAACCGGCGGACATTTGTTTCCGGGCATTGCGGTTTATGAAAAATTAAAAAGTTTAGGCGGCGGGATAAAAGTTTATTTCATAGGTACGGAAAGAGGCATAGAAAATAAGATTAAAGACGAATACGGTTTTGAATTATTTACAATAAACGTTAAGGGATTTTCCGGGAAAAGTTTTATGAATAAACTAAATTCTTTAATAGGGTTGTTTAACGCGGCAAAAAAGGTAAATTCTATTTACCGCAATATAAAACCGGATTATGTTCTTGGATTGGGAGGATATATCTCTCTCGTTCCGCTTATCATGGCAAGATTAAAAAAGATAGAATGCGGAGTTATGGAGCAGAATGTGATGCCCGGACTTTCCAATAAAATACTGGCGTTTTTAGGAATAACCGTTTTTGCCTCTTTTGAAGAAACAAAAAAATATTTGCGGTCTTCCCGCGTTATAGCAACCGGAAATCCCGTCAGGGAAAAAATATTTAAATTGGCAGTATCGGAATCGACCAAAAAAAATGAATTTACAAATAAAAAAAATTTAAGCATATTTGTTTTCGGAGGTTCTCAGGGCGCCTCATCTCTTAATAACGCCGTTATGAATATGCTGTCCCGGCTTGACGAAGAAATATCGGGCAATATAACCGTATATCATCAAACAGGAGAACGAGATTTAGAAAAAGTAGAAAATTTTTATAAGAGCGCCAAAATAAGCAAATACGAAGTTTTTTCATTTACCGATATTATAGAACATTATTATTTATCAAGCGACGTTGTTATATGCAGGGCAGGAGCAGGGACATTATCGGAACTTATTTTATTGCGTAAGCCTGCTATTTTGGTGCCGTACCCTTTTGCGGCAAAAAATCATCAGGAAAAAAACGCTTCGGTGTTTTCAAGTAAAGGGTGTTTTAATATGCTCAAGGATAACGAAAATCTTTCGAAAGAATTATTACAAACAATTTGTAAAATATTCTATAATAGAGATTTGTTAAAATATATGTATGAAAATTTAAAAATGTTTGCCGTTAAAGATTCTGCTTTAGAAATAGCAGGCATAATATTAAATAATAACATAAAAAAAGGGTAAAGGAGCGCAATAATGAAAATCGGCGTCAAAAAGATTCATCTTATCGGCATCGGAGGTTCAGGCATGAGCGGTATAGCGGAGGTTCTCATTAATTCCGGCTATTCCGTGACCGGTTCAGATATAGAATACAGTCAGACAATAGAAAAAATCGAATCTATCGGCGGCAGGGTTTTCATCGGACACAGTTCCGAAAATATTAAAGAGGCGGAGGTCGTAGTTTATTCTACGGCTATTAGGGAAGATAATTTGGAGCTTATGGAAGCTCGAAGCAAAAAACTTACGGTACTAAGGCGCGCGGAGATGCTTTCCGAACTGCTTTCCTTAAAAAAAGGCATTGCTATTGCCGGTTCCCACGGCAAGACGACCACTACGTCCATGATATCTTCCATACTTGGAGAAGCGGGGGTTGACCCCACCTTTGTCGTGGGCGGAAAGGTTTTCGGATTAGGCATGCATTCAAAGGTCGGCAAGGGAGATTATATGGTCGTAGAGGCGGATGAAAGCGACGGCTCTTTTTTAAAGCTTAAGCCGGATTATTGCGTCGTTACGAATGTCGATTACGAGCATTTGTGTTATTACGGGAACATAGAAAATTTAAAAAAATCGTTTATAGATTTTATAAATAATATTCCTTTTTTCGGCTTTGCGGTTTTATGCGCGGACAATCCTATATTAAGCTCTCTTTTCCCGGAAATAAACAAAAAATATTTTACCTACGGCATAGAACAAAAGGCGGATTATTATGCCTTAAATATAGCGTTAGAAAAAAATTCTTCTATATTTGACGCATATGCCGGCGAAAAATTAATAGGAAAATTCAATTTATCGGTTCCGGGGATGCACAATGTCCTGAATGCTCTTTCTGCTATCGTTACCGCTAAAGAGTTGGGGATAAAAACGGAATTTATTCAAAAAGCCCTTAAAGATTTTCACGGCGTAGAAAGAAGATTCCAAATTAAAAAATCTAACGACAGGCTCATAGTGGTGGACGATTATGCGCATCATCCGGTCGAAATAGCGGCTACCCTTAAAGCCGCTAAAAACTGGAATAGGCAGATAATCGCCGTTTTTCAACCCCACAGATATTCAAGAATGAAAGATTTAATGGACGATTTCGTAAATTCTCTTAAACTTGCCGATTTCGTTATAATAACGGATGTTTATTCCGCGGGGGAAATCGAAATAGAAGGAGCGTCGTCTATGGCTTTATCGGAAAAGATGAGGGGCGAAGGCTATAAGAACGTTTTTTACGTTCCGAACAGGAACGATATAAAATCTAATTTGAAAAATATGCTGAGAGGCGGGGAAATGGTAATATTTCTCGGAGCGGGCGATATAACCAAGAGCTGCGACGATTTCGTACACAGCAGAACCGGCGGCAGAAAAACATCCGATGCATACGGCAAGAGAATATTAGCCGCTCAAATTAATTCTTAAAATCATGAATAAAAAAAGGCGCACCGATTTATTAATCGGATTAAAAGAGCATAAGATAGAGTTTCTGGAGAATGAAAGCATGTCGGCGTATTCTTCCATTAAGATAGGGGGTTTGACCGATTTGATTATATTTCCGAAGAACGAAGCGGAGCTGATTTCCGTCGTAAACCTGCTTAAAGTCAATTTATGCGGCTATTATATTATAGGCAGAGGGACTAATACCCTCTTTAAAGATGCCAGAATCTGCATGCCCGTTATTTCTTTTAAAAGATTTAATACAAGTTTGTCGGAGATCAAAAAAAACGAATCGGAAACTGTTTTGGATGTCGGCGCGGGTATGTCCCCGTCCAAGATTTTAAACTATGCAATAAAAAACAGCATAGGCGGATGCGAATTTTTTTACGGAATACCCGGTACTCTGGGCGGGGCGGTTAGAATGAACGCCGGTTCAAAAGAAAGCGTAATAGGAAATATTATCGATGCGATAGAAATTATTACGGATGAAGGAATAAAATATATTATCAAAAAAAACGATTTGAAATTTTCATACCGCAGTTTAGACATTGACGGTATTCAAGGCAATTATTTTATTACCAAGGCGTACTTGAAGCTTTATAATTCATCGGAATCAAAAATAAAAGAAAACATCGAAGTTTTCAAAAAAAGAAAATCGTCGCAGCCTCTCGGCGAATTTTCTCTAGGATGTATTTTTAAAAATCCGTCAGGCGTTTCTGCCGGAAAAGTCATAGAAGAAATAGGATTTAAGGGTTTTTCCAAGGGCGGCGCTTCAGTTTCTGAAAAACACGCCAACTTCATAGTCAATAAAGGCGGCGCAAAGCCCGACGATATTATGTCTTTAATAAGAAATATTCAAGAAAAGGCGCTGTCGCATAAGGGTATAAAACTAAATACGGAAATAAAAATAATTTAAATTTAATGAATTACTAAATTTATATGCGGGAAAGTATTAAAAATTTGAGAATCGGAGTTTTATCGGGAGGCAGGTCTGCGGAGAGGGAGATTTCCATTAAAACGGGAAATGCCGTTGCAGGTTCGCTTAAAGGAAGCGGCTATAACGTAATAACTTTCGATTTAGACGAAAATTTTGCCGAAAATTTAAAAAACATAGACGTTTGTTTTATCGCCCTTCACGGAACTTACGGAGAAGACGGAAAAGTGCAGGGCGCTCTCGATATATTCGGTATTCCGTACACCGGCTCCGGAGTCATGGCAAGCGCGCTTGCCATGGATAAAATAAAATCAAAAGCGTTGTTTAATTATTACGGATTAAAAACGCCGCAGGGAATTACGGTTAAAATAGGAGAAAAAAGAGACGCCATAAGAAAAAAACTTATACATATCGAACCGCCCTATTTTATTAAGCCCAATGCTTCCGGTTCGAGTATCGGATGCGGTATCGTCAGCGGAGAAGAAGAACTTGCGGATGCATTAAACAATGCCTTTAAATATGACGATGAAGTACTGGTAGAAAAATATATAAAAGGAAGAGAAATACAATTTGCGGCGGCTTTCGGGAAGCCGCTCGGCTGCGTGGAGGTCAAACCTAACGATCTTTTCTATTCCTACGACGCAAAATACACTAAAGGCAAGACGGAATATTTGGTTAATCCTGAGCTGACGAAAGAAGAATATGCGGAATGCGAATCGGCCGCCGTCAGGGCAAATGAAATCATAGGATGCCGCGGAGTTTCGAGAACCGACATTATACTTTCCCGCGAGGGCGGCGCGTATATTCTTGAACTTAACACGCTTCCGGGTTTGACGGAGCTAAGCTTGGTTCCTATGATTGCCGGAAACAAAGGGATAAGTTTTAACGAATTAGTAGAAGACATAATAGAAGATGCTGTCCTCAAAAAAGAAAAACAATAAAAAAATCAAGAAAATCAACGGGACAAATAGAGGTAATTTTAAAAAGTATTTTTTAAATTCTGTTTATGCGTTTGCGGCGATTATTTTAATATCTGCCGCAGGTTATTTCGGATATAAAGCGTATAATTATTTGTTTTTTAAAAAGAAGGTATTTATTCTTAAAAAAATAAGCGTAACCGGAAAAGGCATAACCTATAGGGAAAAAATTAAAATTATAAAACAATCGCGGCTTAGTAAAAATGAAAACTTGATAGACGTTAATTTAAAAAGGGTTTCAAGATTAATCGCATCGGACAGATGGATTCAAGACGTTACGGTTTATAAGAAGTATCCGGACAAGATTGTAATAGTTTTAAAAAAAAGGAAGACGTTTGCGATGATAGCTTATAAAAATAACCTGTATTATATAAGTCGGAACGGATATGTAATAGGCAGGGCCGATTACGTAGGAGGTTATAATTACCCGGTTATTACCGGTTTAAATAAAGATAACGCAGACGGTTATTTCAGTAAACTGAGGAAGGCGTTATATTTTTTAAAAATTGCAAAATCTTCCGTCCTTTCTAACCTTATCAGCGAGGTGCATATAGAGAAGGATAACGGAATAGCGCTTTATACCGTCAGCGGATTGTATATAAAGTTCGGAACGGACATGTATAGAAACAAGCTTAAAACGCTTAAGAAGCTGTTTTACGAGATCAACAGGCTGCATATTAAGTATAAGCCTTATATAAACTTGGAATACAAAGATGAAGCCGTTATAAAAGTAAACAGGGGTTCGAGGGTATTGCCCGCAAATTATAAGAATACCGCCGTATCGCCTGACGTCTTTAAATAAGAATAAAAATGCCGAATAGAGGTCGAATTGGAAAAGAACAATAACATTTTTGTAGGATTGGATATCGGGACAACCAAAGTATGCGCTATAGTCGCCGAAGCCAAAAACGATTCTTTAGAAATAATAGGAGTCGGTACAAGCGGTTCTGCAGGACTTAAAAACGGCGTCGTAGTTAATATTGAAAATACGGTGGAATCTATTACTAAAGCTGTAGAAGATGCCGAACTCATGGCAGGCTACCAAATTCAGGAAGCATCGGTGGGGATTGCCGGTTCGCATATACGCGGCTTCAGTTCCCGCGGCATAGTAGCCGTTAAAAGCAGAGAGGTGACGCAGCAGGATATAGACAGGGTGATATCCGCGGCTAAAACTATGTCGATACCTATGGACCATGAGGTTATACATGTCATTCCGCAGGGATTTACCGTGGACGATCAGGATGATATTAAAAATCCGATAGGTATGAGCGGTTTAAGGCTGGAAGCGAGCGTACATATAGTTACGGCTTCAAGCATAGCGGCGCAGAATATCGTAAAATGCGCCAACAAGGCGGGAATAGACGTTTCTGAAATAGTCTTAGAGCAGATTGCATCCAGCGAAGCGGTTTTAACCGAAGACGAAAAAGAACTGGGAGTGGCGCTTATAGACATCGGCGGCGGAACTACCGACGTTGCTATATTTCACAGGGGGAATATAGTGCATACTTTTGTAATTCCTAAAGGCGGGCAGAGCGTTACGAGCGACGTATCTAAAGGAACCACGACTATTCCTCAGGAAGCCGAAAAAATTAAGATAAAATTCGGTATAGCTAAAGAATCGCTTGCCGGAAAAGACGAGATAATAGAAATTCCGGGATTCGGAGGGAGACCGCCGCGGCCGATATCGAGGCAGCTTCTGGGCAATATTATAGAACAGAGAATGGCCGAAATCTTTACATGGATTAGGAGAAATATCGAAAAAAACGGCCTGGAAAGTAAAATACTTTCCGGATACGTAATCACCGGAGGAGCTGCCCTGATTGACGGTTCGGCGGAACTCGCCGTCGAAATTTTTAACGCTCCGGTAAGAATAGGCTATCCTTTAAGCGTGGGAGGTTTGACCGACGTTATAAGCTCTCCGATATATTCCACGGGCGTCGGACTCGTTAAATATGCGTATAAAAATAGAAACAGGCTGAATAAAAAATCTTTTTCTTCCAAAAACGGAGAGAATCCGTTTGTTATTATAAAAAATTGGTTTTCCGATTTAATAGAATATTTTTTCTGATAATTAATAAAAAACATTTAATTTAATTAATATTTTTTACGATATATAATAAGGCATATAAGAGGAGGGAATGATGTTAGAATTTGTAGAAAATAATGAATTAACGGCAAAAATAAAAGTTATCGGTGTCGGCGGCGGAGGCGGCAATGCTATCAATACAATGATAGCGGCGGGGCTTTCCGGAACCGATTTCATAGTAGCCAATACCGATGCCCAGGCATTAAAAGCGAGTGCGTCAAACATAAAAATCCAGCTCGGAGAACAGATCACAAGGGGACTCGGAGCCGGAGCCAATCCCGAAATAGGAAAAAAATCGGCATTAGAAGATAGAGAAAAGATAAAAGAGATTTTAGAAGGCTCCGATATGGTGTTTATAACTGCCGGACTCGGCGGAGGCACCGGAACGGGAGCCGCCCCCGTAATTGCGCAGATAGCCAAAGAAGTCGGCGCTTTAACGGTAGCGGTAGTCACTAAGCCTTTTATCTTTGAAGGCAACAGAAGAATGAAACAGGCCGATGAGGGTTTAAGGGAGCTTAGAGCCGTCGTCGATACGGTCATCACGATTCCAAACCAGAGGCTTTTAGCCGTTGCGGGCAAATCTACCTCTATGCTGGATGCTTTTAAAAAAGTTGACGAGGTTCTTCTGCAGGCAGTTAAAGGCATATCCGATTTAATAAATGTCCACGGACTTATTAACGTTGATTTTGCCGACGTTAAGACTATAATGTCCGAAATGGGCATGGCGCTTATGGGGACAGGTATAGCGGAAGGGGAAAATAAAGCTCTGGAAGCGGCACAGAAGGCTATTTCAAGCCCGCTTTTAGAAGATATAAAGATAGAAGGCGCAAGAGGTCTTCTCATAAATGTCGCAGGCGGAAGGGATATGAGTATCTTTGAAGTAAACGAGGCCGCGGAAAAAATTAAATCCGAAGCGCATCCCGATGCCAATATAATATTCGGCGCAGTTATAGACGATACTCTCGGAGACAGAATGATGGTGACGGTTATAGCTACCGGATTGGGCGGTGAAGCCCGTCCTGTTTCCTTGGTTTCCATTAACGGCTCCGGCGCATTGCCGCCGGTTCAGATTAACGACGACAATACCAATACCGAAAACAAACCATTTCAGGAATCCAAAACCATATATATAGACAGATTTTCCGACAAAGAAGAAGAAGATTACGAAAGCGAAAGATACGATATTCCGACGTTTATGAGAAAACAGGCGGATTAATCTTTATGCGGGTCGGAGAAGATTTTAAAGAATTAGATATTAAGGCAAAGATATGGCTTGAAAAAGACGGCGAACCCGTTTTTGGATTAGGCAGATTTCTTCTTCTTGAAAAAATTGAATCTTCCGGCTCTATATCTTCGGCGGCAAGAGAGCTTGGTTATTCCTATAAGAAAGCGTGGAGTTTTATAAATCTTATGGAAAAGAGGTTTGGTTTTGAACTGGTTAGTAAAAAAATAGGAGGCAGGCACGGCGGAGGATCGGTTCTGACTGAAAAAGCAAAAAATATAATGAATATGTATGAAGAATTGCTGGAAAAAGAAAAAATGTTTTTAAAAGATTATCACCGGCATACCCCGCATCTTTTGCAACCCTCAAAACATTGAGGAGTCGTCTTAAAATTAACGCCCCTCAAATATTCCTCCAAAAGGTATTTTTTTGTGACCCCCTGATCTATTATGTCCCAGGGTAAAAGCTCGTCTTCGCCGAATTTTCTTATAAAGTCGTTAATATCGTATCCTTTATCCGCTGCCGCATTTTTCAGGCCGGTTTTATTCATAAAAGAATAAATCAAAATCTCATTGGAAATCCTTGAACCTCTTGCAAAAAATGCTTCGGTAAACGCGGCGTTTAAAGGGTTTATATTTACGTTAAGATTAGGCAGGCGTTTAAGGTTATCGGTAAGATAATCGGCCTTCCTGCGGAGGACTGTTAAATCTTCAAAATTTTCCCATTGAAGCGGGGTCCATGCTTTCGGAACGAAAGGGCCGAATGAAGCGGTAAGCAAACCTATTCTTTTATTGATTTTAGACGACTCGACGAACTCTTTCCGCATTGTTTTAATAAGATTTATAGTTTCGTCAAGGTCTTCTCTTTCTTCGTACGGAAGTCCGAACATAAAATATAATTTTATATTTACTATTCCTTTTTTTATAATATTTTTAAGGACGGCTGTTATTTCATCGTTGCCTATGTCTTTGTTTATCATTTTCTTAAGGCGGGAAGAGCCTGTTTCTATGCCGAGCGTTACTGTTTTAATGCCCGTTTCTTTTATTAAATCAAGATTGTTTTCGTCAAGGCAGTCAAATCTTATCGAGGATAACGAAAACGGTTTTTTAGAATCAAGTGAAAATTGCATTATTTTATTTATATTTTTGCTGTCCATCGTTCCCAATCCGACGAATCCGGCTTTATCGTTTTCGCTTAAAGATTCTATAGCCTTAAAAACATTGCAGGATTTTGATTCTCTCAGAGGGAGATATATAAAGCCGGCGCTGCAGAAGCGGCACCCCCTTTTGCACCCCCTTTCTATCTCAATCATATTTATATTGCTCAATTCCGAAAATTTCGTAGTAATAACCGAAGAAGAGAATGCCGAATCTTTATCTGCGCATTTTCTTCTTATTTTTTTGGGAAAACCGGAGAGATGCTCGATTTTATTTAAGACGTTAGGTCTTTTTTTATCGAATATAAAATTATAGGCGGACGGTACGTAAATGCCGTCTATTTTTGCCGCGGTTTCAAGGATTTCATACTTATTTTTGTTTTCGACTATTTTAAAAAAATCGGGAAAAATCGCCTCGGCTTCTCCGATAAACATAAGGTCAAAAATCGGAGCGACCGGTTCCGGATTTAAGAATGCTATGACCCCGCCCGCCATAATAAGAGGAAACGATTTGCCCCTGTCTTTCGACAGGAGAGGAATTTTTTCGGCGGTTAAAATTGAAAGAATATTGGGGAAATCGTTTTCATAACTTAACGAAAAGAATATGAAATCATAACTTGCGAGCCTTTGTCTCGTTTCGATGGATATAATGCCTTTAGACGCATCGTCCTGCAAAAAAGCCCTGTCGCAGGATATAAACCCCGATTCATTTATCAACTCGTACGCCCTTAAAAAACCGAGATTGGACATTGCGACTCCATAATAGTTGGGAAATACCATGACGGCTTTTAAATATGCGTCGGCGTGCTTTATTAAACGGCTTCGTTCGGATTCGAGATACAGGTCGTACAGCTTATGTATATTATTGGAGGAATTCCGGTTTCTGGTCATGCGGCGGTATTATATTTCATGCTAATTTTACCGAAGCTATTCTTTCGGTGACGAGTTCCGCTATCCTTTCGTCTATGCCGAGGTGATCGCCTAATTTAAGGTTGATTTGGGGATATTTTTCTTTATAACCGTTGATTATTTCGGGAATATCTCTTGAAACATGATTGCCCGAGTATAAAAAATAAGGTATGACGTATATAGATTCAAAATTATCTCCGGCCAGTTTTTCGATAATATCCCTTATATTAGGTTCGGCATGTTCTAAATAGGCGCATTCCACGTTTATTCCGTTAAGTTTAGATTTTATTATTTCCGTTATGCTTTTAAGAATATCGTTGGCTTCGCTTCTTCTGGAACCGTGCCCGAGAAGAACTATAGATTCTTTTTTCATAAATTTTATCCTTTTTATTTTATCCTTTCATTATATTGCATATATATTTTATAATATTATTAAACGTTGTGCAATCGGGAGGTTTTAATGAGGATTAATAACGAATCTGCCATAACGGTAGAGCGGTTGGTCAAAAAATATAAAGATTTGACGGCTGTGGACGATATTTCTTTCAGCGTGAAAAAAGGCGAATTTTTTGCGTTCCTGGGACCTAACGGAGCCGGCAAAACTACTACTATAAAGATTTTATGCACTCTTGTGCGGCAGACGAGCGGCGATGCATATATCAACGGCTATAATACTATCGCCGATAAGAAAGAAGTTAGAAAATCGATAGGTCTTGTATTTCAGGATCCTACGCTCGATAACGATTTGAGCGCATATGAGAATCTCAATTTTCATGCAAAACTATACGGAATGGATAAAAGCGCCGTTAAAGAGAGAATAGACTATATATTGAATTTTATAGACTTATACGGCTACAAAGATAAACCCGTGAAGTTATTATCGGGCGGCATGAAAAGAAGGCTTGAGGTGGGAAGAGGACTGCTTCATTCGCCGTCGGTTCTGTTTCTTGACGAGCCTACCGTCGGTCTGGATATTCAGACCAGAATAAATATGTGGGATTTCATAAATAGGCTTAGAAAAGAAGAACAAACCACCGTATTTTTGACGACGCATTATATAGAAGAAGCCGAAAACTGCGATAAAATAGCCATAATAGACAACGGAAAAATCATAGCGATAGATACGCCTTCCGCCTTAAAAAAAATGGTAGAATCCGGACGGGGCGAAATTCCGACGCTTTCCGATGTTTTTATATCTCTTGTCGGCAGAGAAATAAGAGAAGAAAACGGTTCTGCGACTGATAGAATGAGGGAATTCAGCAAAGTATTAAATAGATAAGCGCTTTAATATTATTTCAGACGAAGCTTCAAGCGCCATAGTCCATCTGAGGGCTTCAAGCGGGGTTGGTCCCCATGAAAAAGAGCCATGGGATTTTATCATAAATACGCCGTTTTCTTTAAATATATCTTTCGCCTTAAACTCTGGTTTTAAATTGCCTGTCTTAATATCTTCTATAAATTTAAGCGGTAAAACATATATTTCGGGGAAAAAATAGGCGGATTCAAAATCGATTGGGGTTATTCTATCTAAATCCGGGTATTCCGCGCAAAGTTTTTTAATAACCAATGGGGCGGATTTGAATTTATCGGATTCCTTTTTATTAGGAGTTAAAGACAACGCAATCGCATTTAACGGATGGGAATGAAAAACCGTCGAGCCGGGGAAACTTTTCAATATGAATTTGTGGACTTCCAGTTCCGAAGACGGTTCCGAGGATGAGAGGCTTTCTTGATTTTCAGGCTTAAACGGAACTACGGCGAAATCGCGCGGTTTTAGATCGATGAGGCTTCTGCCCGTTTTTGTAATTAGTATGCCTTTCTTTATATCCATGCTGATATTTCCGCTGTGGGTATCAAGAAGACCTTTGTCGAAAGCTATCTTGCAAATCCGTCCAAGCTCCGCTATGTTCTTATAATATTCCGGTTTTTTCCGCGTATCTTTTGTCATTATAGCAGTTTATTTTATACGACGGGAAAAACGAATACAATAAAAAAATACATTTTACTTAAAAAAATGATATAATATATCTTATAAATGGGGGCGCAACGGTTTCGACGGTGATATTACGGCTGTAAGCTGCATGTCGAGGACGCTTTGTAGGCTCGTTAATCATTCGAAGCAAAACATAATCGCAGATAACTACGATTACGCATTAGCCGCTTAATCGGCTGACGTCTTTGAAATTTCTACCTGCAAAATTCAAAGGCGACAATTGCAGGGTATAGCGTTAACGTTTCCTTTTCGTTTACGTAGAACCTCTAAAAAGGACGGCTGAAAAAAGGTTTTGTTTATTCTTTGCTTTTTGATGCCGTATTTAAAGAATAAACTAAACATGTAGATGCTTTAGTTTTAAATCTTCGGACGCGGGTTCGACTCCCGCCGCCTCCACCATTTTGTTTTAGCGCGCTTTTATCCGCCTTTATTTTTTACGGATTCTTTGCGATTCCTGCCGGCAGTTGTTTTTCTTGACGAATATCAAATAATAAAATAAAATATAACTATGTCGAATAGGACTGACGGACATAAGATAAAAATTGTCGCAGACAATAGGAAAGCATCTTTTCTTTACGAAATTATAGAAAAATATGAAGCGGGTATTTCGCTTTACGGTCCCGAAATAAAATCCATAAAATCGGGGAAAGTAAATCTTTCAGACGGGTATGTCGTTATAAAAAACGGAGAGGCGCTTCTGTTAAATGTCCATATAAGTCCATACGAAAAAGCCGCCAGAGAAAATAAAGATCCCCTTAGAACCAGAGTTTTACTATTGCATAAACATGAAATTTTAAGGCTTTTAGGGAAAATAAAAGAAAAAAACCTTACCGTGGTTCCGCTAAAAATGTATTTAAAGACAGGTATGGCCAAGGTCGAAATAGCTCTAGTAAAAGGGAAAAAACTTTACGACAAAAGAGATTCCATTAAGGAAAAGGAAAATAAAAGAGAAATTGAAAGAGCCGTTAAAAACAGGTCTAAAATAATTATATAATAAATGGAGTCTTCAATGGTTAAGGGGGTCAGAAGCTGTAAAATTAAAATTTCCGGGTTAACGGTTTTATTTTTCGTTTTTATTTGTATAATTAACTTTTATTCTATTCCAAAAGCGGAAGCAGGCGTGAGGAAAGCTCCAGATTTTGATTTAAGGGTGCTTAATCCCGTTTCATCGGGATACAACGACTTCCGGCTAGGAAATTTTAAAGGGCATGTCGTTATAATCAACTTTTGGGCGACGTGGTGCCCGCCTTGCAGACACGAGATACCCATGCTCAAGAGCTTTTATAAATCGGAGCGCGCAAACGGGGTTATCGTTGTCGGAATAAATGTAAATAACAGTTTAGGAGGAGTAAGGTCGTTCGTGAAACAATATAATATTCTATATCCCGTTGTTTATGCAAGTTCAGGAGTAATAAGCGATTACGGGGGCGTAAACGAAATACCGCAGACCTTTTTCATATCAAAGAGCGGGCGCATGATGTTCCACTGGGTTGGAGAGATATCTAAGGGAGCTCTGTACGGAATTACAAATAAACTTTTAAAAATGAACTGATTTTTTAATTGTTTTTTTATAAAAAATAATGTATAAAACTAAATATGCAAAAATTTAAAGGGTGATATTATATGGCAATTGACGATATGTTGTCCGAACTCAAAGACCTTGCAAAGGTCGTTGACGAGGCTACAAAAAAAATGGGAGAATTCAAAAAACCGGTCAAGGAAAGCTCGGACAGCATACCTCTTGCGCAGGACGGAATTTCCGACATTATAAAGGAGACCGAAAAAG
Organism: bacterium; assembly: GCA_021828445.1. Lineage (GTDB taxonomy): Bacteria > SZUA-79 > SZUA-79 > Acidulodesulfobacterales > Acidulodesulfobacteraceae > Acidulodesulfobacterium_A. The sequence goes on along the minus strand of JAJZJD010000011.1, from coordinate 2,343 downwards.
CCGCAAACAGCATAATGAACCTGCTGGACGAGATAAACGAAAATTCGGATAATATCGACAAAAGCCTGCATAATTTGATAGAACTTAACCCTATAAAAAAAATTAAAGAAAGTTTAATTAATCTAAAAGACCTTAATAAAAAAAATTTAGATAAAATTTTAGACGTCCTATCCCTCCTCTCGTTTCAGGATCTTACGGGTCAGAAACTCTATAAGATACAAAACACCTTAAACGAAACGAAAGTTAAGCTTCTTAAGGTTCTGGTGGATACGGAAGTGGAAGCTAAAGATATTCCTAAGGAAAAGAAAGCCGAAATATACGGAAAATTGAAAGATATGGTTGCGGATAATCAAAAAATGGCTCAAAATGATGTAAATTCAATGCTTAGCGAATTAGGATTTTAATCCATTCTTTCTTCTTGCTTTTTTTCTGTCGATATGGCATAATAACATTTTTGTATTAAAAAAATATCAAAGTCCCCATCGTCTAGCCGGCCCAGGACATCGCCCTTTCACGGCGGCAACACGGGTTCGAATCCCGTTGGGGACGCCACTTCTTTCCTTAAAATTTGACCTTTAAAACGCCATTTTTTCTGCTAAAATAATGCTATATATCTAAAATAAATTATACCGTAACCCCCGCTTTCTTATTGACAATTAACAAAATAAAGGTATAAGATAGGATATATGGTATAATATATTGACCATTTCATTTTCGTTGCATATGAATTTTTTTTTTGATAATATATGAATAATGATATTTAATCAATTAATAATATTTTTATTATAATAGCGAATGGTACTGGAAGATATAAAATACCAACTGGATCAATTTTATAGTTTTGACAATATAAAATTATCTTTTGAGGTTTTAAACAAACAGGGTTTTATATACTTTTCAAACGGCAAAATACTTAACGCCGTTTTAGGTTCTAAACGCGATATCGACGTTTTTAAAGAATTAAAGAATATCGATGCGCATATCAATATTCAGGTGAGTATCGGAGAGCCCGCTTCCGAAATTACGCTTAATCAATATTTCGATGAAATTTTAGAAATAATCGACGAAAATGTTAAAAAAACTCAAGCGGATTTGAATTCAAGGCAGGAAGATTCCGAAATTATAAAAGCCGACGAAGAATCAAATCCCGCCGTAGTCGTCAGAATTTCCGAAAGTCTTTCCGTTATCCCCGGCGTCGAATCGATTATTGCCGTGAAGGAAAACGGAGAAATTTTATACTCTAAAGGCGTCGACGATGCCGAATTCGAATCTGCCGATGCGATGTTTTTATACAACCAATCAAAAGAATTAGGAGATATATTAAACTTTAAATCATTAAAAAGCACGGTATGCGAAGCTAATAATTATAAAAAAATAATTATTAATAATAAAAATATTTTATACAGCATGAAAATTTCTTCCGAAGCTCAGGCGCTTAAAACACAGATGGAAGTCGCTAAATTGTTAAAAGATGCATAATTGCCGTTAAATAGCGCAGCAGGCAAATAATTAATTTATGGACGTTAAAGATAAAAGCATTATAGATAAAATACTTAAAATTGCCGGCGTAGATGCTTGCGCCGTATCTTCATTAGACGGAGAGGTACTAAAATACGAAACGAACGGCGACGAAATATTGCCTGAACAAATAAATAAAGTTTCTTTGGAAATAAGCAAACTTTTTGCCTCATATTCCATTTCGTCGATTGATATTTCTTCTCTTTATTTGAATTTTGACGACAGAAATATTATAGTGAACGGGTTCGGAAGCGGTTTTATTTTTATTTTGAGCAAAAGGAATTCAAATGTAAATCTGCTTAAGATGGAAACATCTTATTTGGAAAGCGAGTTTATAAAGATAGTCAGTCAATCGCTTATCAATACTCAAACAGTTGACAACGCCGTCCAATCCTATTCAAAAAACGAAGGCAATGAAGACGAGGATGTATTTAATGCGCTCTTTGGCGGGAAAAGCGGCGGCGAAATTAAAACGCATAAATTGGTTACCAAAAAGAATTTAGATTCAATTAAAGATATTTTTTCTTCGAGTTTGGGTCCGATATCCGCAATACTTTTTGATGAAAAAGTTAAAGAATTAAACGAGGACGTTAATAACTTTAACGCGGAAAATATCGAAAATTTAATAAACAGGCTGTCCGAAGAGATAGAAGGCAAGAAAGACAGGCTTAATTTTATTACTGCGGCAAAAAATATTATAAATTTTTGAAACAGTTCGGTTATTTATTTTTATCGCCGGCGTGGCTCAGGGGCAGAGCAGCTGATTCGTAATCAGCGGGTCGTAGGTTCGATTCCTATCGCCGGCTCCATTTAAAAACACTAGAT
>JAJZJD010000091.1 GCA_021828445.1 bacterium | reverse complement strand
CATAAACCGTTTGGATTTCCGTCCGACCCGAATAAAGCATTCTGGATTTCTTTTTCAGATTCGCTGTCTAAAGACGACGTAGCCTCGTCAAGTATTAATATGGGGGAATTTTTTAAAAAGGCCCTCGCAATCAGAATCCTTTGCTTTTCGCCGCCCGACAGTCTTGAACCTGCTTCATCCACTATGGTATCGTACCCGCCGGGAAGGCTCATTATAAAATCATGCGCAAATGCCAATTTTGCGGCATTCATTACATCTTCCGCGCTTTTACCGCCGGTTCCGTATTCTATATTAAATCTTATGGATTCGTTAAACAGAACTACGTTCTGTGATACATAAGATATGGAATTCCTTAGCTCTTTTACGCTAAATTCTTTTATATTGATTCCGTTTAATTTTATCTCTCCCGCATCCGGTTCGTAAAAACGGGGTATGAGCATCGAAATAGTGCTTTTGCCTGCCCCGGAATAACCGGCTAAGGCTGCTATTTCTCCTTTATGAATTTTTATATTTATATTTTTTAAATCGTAATTTTCGTTTTTATCTTTATCGTAGCTAAAATAAAGACCGCTTATTTCGAGAGTTGCAATTTCCGGAGGAACGGGCGCTATTCCGCCTTTCTCTTCGGGTTTTTCGTCTAATATGTCAAAGATTCTGGTCCCTGCGGCTATGCCCTCCTGCAGACTGTTATTGAGGCGCGACAAGCTTTTAACCGGCTCGTAAAGCAAAAGAATTGCCGTTAAAAAAGAGAAGAAACTGCCGGGTGTATATCCGAATTTTATCACTTGAAGCCCGCCTATAAATATAATGGCGGCAACGGAAATCCCTCCCACCAATTCAACAAAAGGCACGGTCAGTCCTCTTATTTTAGTCATTCTCATAAAAAACCTGTAAAGATTATCCGATAATTTCTTAAAACGGCCGATTTCCGATTCTTCCATATTATAAGCCTTAACCATTCTTAAATTGGAAATAGTTTCATCCAAAAACTTGGTTATATTGCCCATTTCCGTCTGCGTATCGGTACTTGTTCTTCTTGCTTTTTTACCGAGCAGGGTTACGGGAAGGATTACGATAGGAAACAATACCAGAACGGCTATCGAAAGATAAAAATCCATATATATTACTACGGCTAAAAGCACTATTACGGTAAGGATATCTTTCATAACGGCGCTCACCGAATCCGAAACTGTTCTCTGGATAATGTTTATGTCGTATGTGATTCTTGCAATTAAAACTCCGGTAGGAATCTTATTCAGCTTTGAAACCGGCAGTTTTACTACGGCGGAATAAACCTCGTCCCTGAGGGAGCGTATAATATTCTGCCCCACTGAACCCGTGTAATAAAATTCGGCATAATAAAAAATATTTTTTACAAGAAATATTAATATGACGAGCAGGGGGATCAACATAAGTTCGGTATAGCTTTTAGTGATAAATATGTTATTTATCAGCGGCTTTACTATATAGGCAAGCGCGCCGGTAAGCGCGGAAACGACCGCCATGCTTATTACCGCCATAATAAGCCTTTTTTTATAAGGCAGTATATAAGGCAGGAGTCTTTTTAAAACCGATAAATCTTTTTTTATATTTTTTTTATTAAACATTTTTTAATATTTTATCATAAATAACGCCCGCCGCGGCATCGAAGGGATTAACGCCTGCATCGAGCATAGAAATTACGGCGGATATTTTACTTAATACGGATTTTCTATAGCCTTCGTTCTTTAAAAATTTATCGGCTTCTTTGAAGACGTTTTGCGGAGTAAATTCGGATTCTATAAGTTCCGGAACAATTAAATCATTTGCAAGTATGTTTATTAGTCCCGCATATTTTATTTTAACCAATATTTTTGCCAGAATATAAGTCAGATAGTTTAGATAATAGACTATTATCACCGGCTTTCCGTAAAAACAGGCTTCTAAAGAAGCCGTTCCGCTGGCGGCAACGATTAATGCGCTCGAGGACAGGGCAAGACTCATCGAATCCGTAAAGGCATACCATTCCGTAGGTATATTATTATCTTTTAATGCCGATTTAAAATATGAAAAATCGATTTCTTTTCTGAACGGAAAAATAAAGAAAGCGTCTTTATAAGCGGCCTTTATTAAAAGAATCGAACCGATTATGCGCTTTGAATGGTATCTGAGCTCGGTTTTCCTTGAGCCCGGCAAAAATGAGATAACCGGATATTTTCCGGCTAATTCGATTTTTATCTTTTCCTCTGCCGGTTTAACTTTGTTTATAACATATAAAGGATTGCCGAAATAATAAGATTCGACGCCTTCTTTTTTATAAATATCCTGCTCGAAAGGAAAAATGGTTATAACGAATTTTATATATTTTTTAATGAAATTTATTCTGCCGTACCTTGAAGCCCATATCTTGGGGGGGATAAAATACACCGCCGGAATGTTTAACTTATAGGCAAATTTTGCTATTTTAAAATTAAAAGACGGAAAATCTACAAGAATAACCGCATCCGGTTTATTTGATTCAATCCATCCCAAAACGCTATTTAATACTTTTTTTATAGTTTTTAATTTAAAAAAAACTTCGGTAAAACCCATAACGGATAATTCTTTAATATCCGCTATTAACTCCGCCCCTGCATCTGCGCAGTTTTTTCCTCCCATAGCATAAAAATATAAGTTTTTATCTATCTTTTTCAGCGACGATATCAAACCGCCGGCAAATACGTCTCCCGAGGGTTCTCCCGAAACTACGAGTATTTTAGGCATATTAAAAAACATATACGGCAATGGAAGCCGAGTCAGCTCTTTTTATGAATTCTTCTTTGCGCAAAACTATAGTGTTGCGCTCAAAGGCCAAACACGTAGCATTTACCGAAATAATGGCTTCTAAAGTATCAAGCCCTACGGCCGGAACGTCGAATCTTAAATCCTGTTTAGGCTTGTTTACTTTTACGACTACGGCTCCTCCGTTTGCGAGCTTTCCGCCCCTTATTATAGCTTCATCGGTTCCTTCTATAGCTTCGAGGGACA
>JAJZJD010000090.1 GCA_021828445.1 bacterium | reverse complement strand
ACTCGCGAGGTTTAACTATTCCGCTCTTTTGAGCTCCTACCGCTCTTAAAGAAGCACCTGATTCTTCTGTTAGAGTATAAGTGAGAACCTTTTGATAACCCATAATCTGCGCAATTTTCTTAACTCTACTGTAAAGTAGAGAGTTTGCGTTTCTCGTTCCGTCCGTGCAAACTCTTAATACTTCGAGAGTCAAACCGTCGTCCGCCATACGCGCTACCGGACGCCCGCAAATTGCGACGCCGATTAGCCTTTCGTCGTCAACTGGCTTGTTATGGCGGTGGTTAGCCAAAACAAATTCGTTAGCGAGTTTTAGGCTTATAGGTTGAAAGTAATAATTCATATATTTTTTAAATCCTTAAAAATTATTTTCTTTATTACCGCCTTGCATATCTCTTTAACCACTCCCGGCACGACGGCATTGCCGAATTGTCTGTAAGCTTGGCTGTCGGAAACCGTAATTTTAAAATCATCGTCAAAACCCATAACTCTGGCGCATTCGCGGGGCATTAATTTTCTTACGCGGGAATAATCGACGATATATTTTATTCCGTTTATTATTTCTATTTTGGGAACCGCGTATAATCCCGTTTTACCGCCGAAATTACCGGATAACGCCGTTTGGGTCTGCGCTATCCCGTTTATATCCCAAATTTTCTGTCCTTGCTTGTCGTAATCCACAAAGCCTATTTTTTTAAGCTCAGGTATTAGCGTTGCTACTCCGCCGTTTGAGCCGTATTGCGCGGTTATAGTATTCGCTTGTCCGTCTAAATCAGCTATGTGATGATATGGCGTCCATTTCGATGTTTTTGGAACTAGACATTCCGAACCGTCGTTTCCGTAATGAGCCGATATTGTGTGTGAAGTTCCTTCAAAATCGCAGATGTTAAATCCGAATCCGTTATTTTTATTTTCTTTTTGTTTTTTTAAAGCTTCAAATGTTTTATTGCCTAAAAAATACTTTTCAGGCACATTTTCGAACTCAAGAAAATTTTTTAAAACGGGATAAATGTGAGGAAGTTCGGGGAACTCAAAATCGGTTTGGTTTTTAAAACCGACGATAAAAATTCTTTCCCGTTTTTGCGGAACTACGGCGTTTGCGTTATAAATTCTTTCGTATACCGTATATCCGCAAACTACTTCCAAATCCCACATAAGACGATCATAAACATCTTTAAATTTTTTTGATTTTAATCCTTTGACGTTTTCAAGAATAAATACATCGGGCTGTTTATCGTCAATGATGCGGATAACTTGCGGAATCATATCTCTTTTATCGTTTACGCCTTTTTGTTTTCCCGCTTTTGACCATGGCTGGCAAGGAAAACCGGCAAAGAAAAATACTATGTCGTTTTTATGCTTGCGTCCGGGAATATCTTTAGACGGTATTTTAGTTATATCTCCTGCCGGTTCTTCGCCGAAATTGGCAAGATAAGTCTGCTTTGCATATTTATCTTTTTCAAAAGCGAATATACATTTAGACTTAATATTAAGTTCGGTGCAAGCCTGCTCAAAACCTAACCTGAAACCGCCTATACCTGCGAAGCCTTCGATATAATTTATTTGCATAGTTTTACGCCTCGATTAACGGATGTCGGTTAATCTTTTTCATATATTCGTTTTCTTTTTTAACTGCCCACGGTTGATATACTTCCTTGCACAGTGTTATTTCTTTTTGAGCAAACCCCATATCGTTTCTGAAAAAATCAAAATAAACTCCATATTGAATTAAGGTAGTTGTAAAATCTTTAGGCGGACGGTAATATGCCATGTCTATCCAGATGCGAAATTTAATAACTTTTATGAAGATTTGATTATCATTTAACAACTTGATGAATTTATTTAATAAAAGAATAATAATCTCTAAAACAATATCTTCATCTTTTTTATTTTCATAGTTATTTTGAAATATTTTAGCGTATAATTCTATTTTATGTATGATTTTATTGATATTGAGTTTATTTACTAAAGATATAAAGGCTTTATCGTCATCGCCGATAACGGTATTTTCGGCTGAGGTTGCGGCGTTCTTTACTAAACCGGCATATTTTTCCTTGCCTGTTTTTATTTCTTTTTCTATTTCTAATATTTTCCCCAACTCAATGACATAATTATCAAAATAACCTACAGACAACGATTCTATCGCCTGAAAAAAATCTATAATACTTTTATGTTCGGTAAAAATATACTTGGGTAAATGGAACGTGTATTTCTGCTTGTAATTAAATTTTATTTCTTCGTCCGTAAGGTAAAAATTAAGCAGCGCAGACCTGACGGTTCTTGCTTTATCTACCGAACAGGCCAGTCCTTCTATCCGAGTAAAAAGCGTTGCGAAATGGTTTTTAATATAATCTGCGTTTTTTAGAATAAAGGCTACTTCGCTTTTAGGGCTAACTTCGTATTCTATCAATCCGTCAATAAATTTCATAAACGGATTAAGTATTTTGTAATTAAAACCGCTTATATCTTCTTTATTAGCTAAGATAGCCGCTTCTCTTACTACTTGATTATCGATTAACTCCAAATATAGAGTTTCTCGTTCTTTTTTGCCTGAAGATAATATTGCCGTAAAAACATCTTTTAACTCTTTCTCAATATTTCCGTTTTTACTATTGTTTTTCATTTGTAAAATCTCCCATTATTTTTATAATTCTCATAGTTTTACGCCTCAGCAAAGAGCGGGATCTGCCCCTGCTCGTTTAAATCGTAATTAGCCCAGACGGTTTCCGTCCGGCCGGGGTTATTATTTTTATCCCTATACCTCAAACTGTTAGCAAGACAATTAAAATCCTGCCTGTAAAAGTCTGAAAGCCTTTTGTTATAAATATCGTTATCGTAGCCGCTTAAAAGCCATTTGCCTTTGATATTTAAAAGAATATCGATAAGGTCGTTGTGGTCTTCATCCATCATCTCAAACATATAACCGCCGCTCTTGCGGGAACTTACCACATATGGCGGGTCGAGATAGAAAAACGTATCGGGGCGGTCCCAGTTAGCGATTAATTTTCTGAAGTCTAAATTATCGATATAAAC
>JAJZJD010000089.1 GCA_021828445.1 bacterium | reverse complement strand
GTTTTAGTCTCCGGAACGGACGGGGTGGGTACCAAACTAAAAGTCGCTTTTGCCGCAAATAAGCACGATACTATAGGCATAGACTTGGTGGCTATGAGCATAAACGATATTGCCTGTCTTGGAGCCAAGCCACTTTTTTTTCTGGATTACATATCCACTTCAAATTTAGACCCTCGTATTATAAAAGAGATAGTTTCGGGAATAGCCGCCGGGTGCAAAGAAGCAAAGTGTTCCCTTTTGGGCGGAGAAATGGCGGAGATGCCGTCTTTTTACCAGTCGGGCGAATATGATTTAGCCGGTTTTGCCGTAGGAATAGTGGAAAAAGACGAAATTATCGACGGAAAGGGAATTACGGAAGGAGATAAAATAATCGGCATAGCATCAAGCGGGCTGCATTCCAACGGCTATTCCCTCGCCAGAAAAATTGTTTTTGAAATGATGGGTTTAAATATAAACGAACCTTTGCTTAAAGACGGAAGAACCGTTAAAGACGCTCTTTTAGAACCTACCATTATTTATTCGGGGCTCATTCAGACGCTTAAAGAAAAATTTAAAATTAAGGGAATTGCCCATATAACAGGCGGGGGAATATTGGAAAATCTTGTTAGAATACTCCCGGAAAATACTATTGCCGAAATCGGCAAAAATTCATGGGATATGCCGGAGCTTTTCAAACTGCTTAGAGAAAAAGGCGGATTGGACGAGGCTGAATTTTACCGGGTTTTTAACGCAGGTATCGGTCTTATTTTAGTAACGGAAGGCGGGACGGCGGACGAGGTTATTTCCCTTATAAACGATACGCGGTATTCATATTCAAAGTATTTTAAGTCGTATAATATAGGCAAAATAATACATTCTAAAACCTTTGCGGGAGAACCTGCGGTCAACCTGATTTAAATATAAAAAAATGCAAAAAAATTGTATCATTTTAGCTTCAGGAAACGGCTCTAACGCCTTGAATTTAATTAATAAATTTTATATGAGCAAGACCGGTTCCGGCTTGGTAAATATATCTGCCGTCGTTTCAAATATCGAAGGCGCGCCGGTCATAGGCAAGGTTAAAAAAAACGCGCCGGATATTCCTATTTTTACGATACCTTTTACTTCTCTTTCCGAAAGGAAACTTTTTGAAAGCGCACTGGAAAACATTATTGAAAAATATAAAATCAAGTATATAATTCTGGCTGGTTTTATGAAAATACTCTCCAAAGAATTCGTTTCAAAATTTCCGTATAAAATAATCAATATCCATCCTTCGCTGCTTCCCGCTTTTAAAGGCAGAGATGCGATAAAAAACGCATTCGAGTACGGAGTAAAATATACGGGAGTTACCGTACATTACGTTACTCAGGAAGTAGATGCCGGTCCGATTATATGCCAGGAAATCGTTAAAATAGAAGATTCCGATACGGTGGAATCGTTGGAAGCAAAAGTCCATAAGGCGGAACATAAAATTTATCCCGTTGCGATAGAAATAGCCTTAACCGACGGCAACCCGCAATGTTAATTAATATAAACTATTAATGCCGCTATAAATTTGAAACCTTTTAATATCAACCGCGAAAATATATTCAATAAATTAAAATTTATTTCTTACGTAGGTATTTTCGTAAATTTAATATTGACGATCGCCAAGTTTTATGTGGGGATCGTCGGAAATTCCGAAGCGCTTGTAGCCGACGGCTTCAATTCTCTCTCCGATATATTTGCCGGATTTGTCGTTTACACGTCCTTTAAGATATCGAGCAAACCTCAGGACAAAGAGCATCCGTACGGTCATGCAAAAGCCGAAATGATTGCGACTTTTATAGTCGCGTTGATATTAATACTTTTTGGATTTTCTATAATAGGGGTTTCCGCTTATAAATTATATTTCCATTATTACGAAAAACCGGCGATAGATACCTTGATAGTAGCTCTTGCGACCGTGGTAGTTAAAGAAATCCTGTATAAATGGACGCTCCGGTGGGGCAATCTTTTAAAATCTACGGGACTGATTGCGACCGCTTATGACCACAGAAGCGACGTCATCGTATCCCTGGCTGTCGTAGTAGGGATACTTTTTGCCATAAAAGGATATTACTATATGGACCCTATAGCCGGAATAGTCGTCAGTTTTTTTATATTCAGGCTGGCTTTAAAACTTATCAGGGAATCCATAGGCAATCTTATGGACGAAAGCCCTCCGCTCTTTGTGGTAGATAAAATAAAAAATATAATTACCTCCGTTAAGGGAGTAGAAAAAATTACGGATATAAAAGTAAGGAAATCCGGTCCGTATTTTTATATAGACGTAGAAATAGAAATCAATCAAAATATGACGGTTAAAATGTCCCACGATATTGCGGAAAACGTGAAGAGCAGTCTTATGTCGTCCAATATTTACATAAACGACGTTATGGTGCATATAAATCCCTTCGAAAATTAATGCGGTAAATGATAAAAGTCACATTAATAAAGCATTAATAATATTATAATAATTCTGCTTATGGATATATACGTTCAGATAAAGAATAAAAAAGGCGAAGTATTTAAAGTCGTCAATCTCGGGAGAGAAGAGTATTTATCCTTTTTCAAAGAACGCCTGGCAAAATCAAACGGAACCGGAGGCGGCGATTTCCCTGTTTTTTTCGGCGAGTTTAAAGCAGGCAATTATCTCGACGTAAAAAAAGTCAAAAAATTAAAAGAAGAAGTTAAAGCAATAGCCGGCATTATCGGAAAAGATCTGGAAAATTATAAAGAAATTATACAAAAAAGAACGCAGTTGGAAAACGAAATTATTAACTGTTCTTCTTTAAAAAATTTAATGGCTATAGGCGGGCGCAGGCTGGAAGAAATACTGAAAGCCGGAGACGGGGAACCGGATATCGAAATTAAAACAGAATTAGACTCTATGCTCAAAGGAATAGACAAACTTTCGGAAAGCGAACGTTTGTTGGAAACGGAAAGGAAAAAATTTCAAACCGTATTCGATATCGAATCGTTATTCGATATTTTATCGGAAAGCATAAAATCTTCTTCCGGCATATACATAAAAAATTAACCGTTTTTTATTTTTTTTAAATCAATTTTATATT
>JAJZJD010000088.1 GCA_021828445.1 bacterium | reverse complement strand
TCGAACCGGGCGATACGCTTCTTGGGATAGCCTCTAAATACGGCGTACCGCTTCAAAATATCGAAAGATACAACAGGCTCAATAATTATTCCATGCTTAAAGTAGGTGAAAGAATTACTATTCCGGGAACAAATGCAAAAACCGCAAATTACGCTTATGCCGGAAATACCATCAACACCGTTTATACAGTCGAACCGGGCGATACGCTTCTTGGGATAGCCTCTAAATACGGCGTACCGCTTCAAAATATCGAAAGATACAACAGGCTCAATAATTATTCCATGCTTAAAGTAGGTGAAAGAATTACTATTCCGGGGGCGGCAGGGTCACGCATATCTTATGCCCGAAAAAATTATAGCAATGCCGGTTTAACTTATATTATAGTAAAACCGGGTATGACTTTATGGAGTATATCTCAAAAATTTAACGTATCGTTGAACTTTATTAAAAACATAAATCATATCAGCGGAAACGATATCCATTCGGGAGAAAAGCTATTTTTAAAAGGCGGCGGACGGCAGGTTAGATATTCTTATATAAACAATAACCGATCCGTTACAAAAAATTCAGGATTATTATATTACAGGGTAAAATTCGGCGATTCTCTTTATGCTATCTCGTCAAAATTTCACGACGGCGTTAAAAATATAATGGCAGAAAATAATTTAAAAAATCCAAATTCTATCTATCCCGGCGAAGTTCTTAAGATAACCAGATAAAAATGATATCTTTTGATGAAGCATCTGAAATAATAAACTCTGCCGCCATATATCTAAAACCGGAAAACATATCCGTATTAAATGCATTAGACAGGATTTTATACTGCGACGTCGTATCTAAGGTAAATTATCCCGCCGAAGACAATTCGGCAATGGACGGATATGCCGTAAATTCAAATATCGCCTCAAAAATAAACGCAGGCGGCTTAAAATTAGAAATAGACGGCCAAGTCGTATATGCCGGAGGCGGTTTAAAGGTTCCCGCAAGACAAGATTCAGCCTTGCGCATAATGACCGGAGGATACCTTCCCGAAACATTTGATACCGTAATACCATTCGAAGATGCCGTCGTTGAAGATAACCGCCTGATTATAAACTCTCCCTTAAAACCAAATAAAAATATCAGGAAAAAAGGCGAGGATATAAAAAACGGAGAGATAATCTTAAATAAAAACGCAAGATTGACTCCGGAAAACATATCATTGCTTGCATCCTGCAATATTAAGAAAATAAAGGCCTATGAAAAAATACCGGCATCTATTATTTCTACCGGCAACGAAATAATTGGTTTTAACCGGAAACCTAAATACGGCAAAATATATAATTCCAACGGGATACTGGCGGAAAACTTTTTATTGCAAAACGGATGCGCCGTCGTAAATAATACCGTATGCAAAGACAATTTAAAAAAAATAGAGGATGCTTTATCGTACGCGGCAAAAACAAGCAAGATAATAATAACTTCCGCCGGCGCTTCTTTCGGCGATAAAGATTTTACCGAAAAAGCCCTCGAATCCGTCGGATTTAAAATTAAATTCAGGCAGGCAGCCATAAAACCGGCCAAACCTTTCTCATTCGGATTAATTAATAAAAAAATACCCGTTTTTATGATTCCCGGAAATCCGGTTGCATTTTATACATGTTTAGCCGTATTCGTAAAACCGTTTATAAACAAGCATATTAAAATAAACAGCCGCATGCATATAATTAAATCAAAATCTTCATTCGAATATATTAAAAACAACAAAAGAAGAGAATTTATCCCCGCGCGTACTTTTTATAAAGACGGCGTAATATACTCGGAAATCTATAAAAAATCAGGACCGGCAATGATAAGCTCTTTTGGTTATATGAATTCTATCGTATCCGTTCCTGAAAGCGTCTCTAAGGTGCATACGAACGAACTGTTAGATACATACCTGATTTAATAATAAATTATGAAAAAACATAAAATCTTAATCGTAGATGACGAGCAAAGCTTGGTTTACGTACTAAAAAAACTTCTGGAAGACGAATTTATTATCGATACCGCTTCCGATGGAGAAGAAGCGCTGTCGTATATCAAACAGAATGAATATTTCGCGGTATTTTTGGATATAAGGATCCCAAAAATTAACGGCATGGAAATTTTGTCTTATACAAGACAGTTAATTAACAAACCTAACGTTATAATTATGACCGCCCAGAATACAATGGTAAACGCGATAGACGCCATGAAGCAGGGCGCATATGATTACATAACGAAACCTTTTGAGCTAGACGAAATTCTCGGCATAATAGAAAAAATAAAAAAGAATGAAAATTTAGAAAATAAAAAATTAGAAAAATCGGAAGATTTTCTCGATACTCTGCTGGTAGGCAAATCCAAAACCATGCAGGAAGTTTTCAAGACTATCGGTAAGTTATCGCATAACAACGTTACGGTATTAATCTTGGGGGAATCGGGCACGGGTAAGGAACTTGTCGCAAGATCTATACATTTAAACAGCGTAAGAAGCGACAAGCCGTTTATTGTAGTAAATACTCCTTCCGTTCCCTCGGAACTGCTTGAATCCGAACTGTTCGGTCACGAAAAGGGTTCATATACCGGCGCAAACGAAAAAAAAGAAGGGAAATTTATAAGCGCAAACGGCGGAACTATCTTTTTAGACGAAATAGGAGATATGCCCTTAAATCTTCAGGCGAAACTTTTGCGAGTTATACAGGAAAAAGAAGTTGAGCCTGTAGGCTCCAATAAACCGGTCAAAATCGACGTCAGAATTATTGCCGCTACAAATAAAAATCTTAAATCGATGATTAAAAACGCAAAATTCAGGGAAGATTTATACTATCGCCTTAACGTCATAGAAATTACGCTGCCTCCCCTAAGAGAACGAAAATCCGATATACCCATTTTAGCCGACTTCTTTATAAAAAAATTTTCTGAAGAACTTAATATCGCCGAAAAACAGTTGAGCAGCGATGCCCTTTCATTTCTTCAATCGTATAATTTTCCGGGAAATATCAGGGAACTCGAAAACGCTATCAGGAGATGTATGGTTATGTCTCCCTCTTCCGTATTGAATTCCGATGATTTTATG
>JAJZJD010000087.1 GCA_021828445.1 bacterium | reverse complement strand
GGACAGCAATGCCGGTTTTAAGAAATATCCGCTTTTAAACCGTACCGGGCCAATTCTTCTCTGGTCGTTTTATAATCTTTATGCTGGAATGCGTTTATGCCTAAGTTGGCGGCGGTTTCTACATTGAAATATCTGTCGTCTATAAACAGGCTCTCTTCGCACTTGGAATAAGCAAGGTTCATTGCAAGTTTATAAATATTTTCGTCAGGTTTTCTCATATTTACAAAACAAGACGTGACGAAAAAATCGAATAAATCGTTTAATTTAAAAGTTTCGACTCTATATCTTGAGAGTTCAAGCCCTTCGTTATTCAGGGAAACAATCTTTAACTTATATTTCGATTTTAAATTTTTAAAAAGCTCAATCATTTTTGGAATCGGTTCCGATTGGCTGAATATGAAATTTTTAAAATCAGTTTTTGAAAAACTTCGTTCTTCGTAAAAAATTGCTTTATCTAAATAATCGTTTAAAGTCATTTTTCCTTCTTCGTATAAAGAAGATAAATAACCGTGCCTTTCGGCAAAATCTTCATAATCTATATTAAATTTCTTAGATGCAAGTTTCCTGGATGCGGTATCCCAGCCGTTTGTTAGTAAAACACTGCCTATGTCCAGAAAGAGGGTCGTAATTTTATGCATATTTATATGCTATCATATATTATTTATTAATTTTTCGTTAGGATAATATATTTTTTTCGAGAGACAGCAACGCCGCTTTGAATTGTATTCCGCCGCCGCCCGACCAGCCTCCTAATTTGCCGCCCGAGGCTATTATCCGGTGGCATGGAAGAATAATAGGAGTTTTATTAATAGATAAAGCGGTTGCGCATGCTCTCGAGTATTTTTCGTTATATGCCGCTTTAACCGCAAGTTCTTTGTAGGATAAGGTTTCGCCGTATTTTACGTTTTGCAGGGCTTTAAGTATATTTGCGGAAAAAACGGAATATAAAGAATAATTTACCGGAACTTCGCTGAAATCCGCTAATTTGTTTGAAAAATAGTCGTCTAAAAGATTTATTAATTTATAAAGATGGGGCAGGAGATTTAATTCTCTTTCGGAAACAGGCGGCATTTCCTTTTTATATTCCGGAGGTTTACCGCCTGTTCCGCTTGTTATTTCTATTTCCTCTATATGTTTTTCATCGGCATTTATTTCTAAACTTATATCCAAACCGGATATTTTTGTTTTAAATTCAAAAACATACATAGGTTAAATTCGCAATGTTTTTAATTTTAATGTCCGCAACTGCCGCCTGCGCAGGAGCATGAAGGAGCAGGAGCCGCCGCGGCTTTGCTTTCTTCTTTGGATTTTTTTGCTTTACCGCCGCCGCCGGAACTTGAATAATCGGTTTTATACCAGCCGGAGCCTTTTAGGACGAAACTTGAATTTGAAATAAGTTTTTCTAATTTTCCTCCGCATTTCTCGCATTTTTCAAGCGGTTTTTCGTTAATACCCTGAATTACCTCGATGTAATTTCCGCAGTCTTTGCATTTGTATTCCCTGATAGGCATTTTAATTTTTTACCTCCTTAAAAATATGTATCATTATTTTAATTATAACATAAATATCGAAATCTTTAAATACGGTTTTACATAGTTTACATATTTGAATAATTTTATAATATAATATATAAAAATATATAAATAAAGGAATTATTGCGTTATGGAAAATATTCAAATGCTGGATTATTTCAAGTCTTTAAACGGCGATATTCTGAACGATGTTAAAGCCATGTTTAAGGAGGAAGTTCATAAAGCGGGAGAAAATATTTTCTTAGAAGGCGATAAATCAAAAGGCATATATTTTGTGGCAGAAGGAACGGTTAAGGTTTATAAGTCTTCAAAGGACGGCAGGGAACAAATTCTTAAACTTATTTACCCGGGGGATTCGTTTAACGACGTAACCGTTTTTGCGAAAGACGTTAATCCCGCCTCTGCGGATGCCGTTACCGACGTAAAATTATATTTATTATCCCGCGAAAGCATGGTCGCCCTGATTTACAAACATCCGGAAGTGTCTTTAAATATAATAAGAAGCATGGCTGAAAAGTTAAGGTATCTCACCAATGCCATAGAGGACCTTTCGCTGAAACATACTCAGGAAAGAATCGCTAAAATACTGCTTTTATTCGAGGGCAGGAAACTGAGCCAGAAAATAATTGCCGATATTGCCGGAACGGCAAGGGAAGTGGTTTCCCGCGCGCTAAAGGATTTTGCGTCGCAAAATATTATAAAATTGGACAAAAGGGATATAATTATACTCGACAAAAAAAAGCTGGAGGATTTAGGCGAGTAGCGTAAATTTTATCGATGCGTATTATAGCCGGTTCATTAAAAGGAAGGAAGATTCCAAACGTATTTGATATTAAAAATGTTTCTCCCTCGTCCGATTTCTTAAAAGGAGTTCTTTTCAACGTAATCGGAAGCGATATAGAAGGAAAGATTTTCTGCGATTTATATGCGGGAACGGGCAACGTCGGTTTCGAGGCTCTTTCTAGGGGAGCGGCTTTCTGTATTTTCGTCGAAACTTCACCCGAATTAATATCCATAATTATTAAACTGTCGAAACAATTCGGCATCGAAGAAAAAGTAAAAATTATAAAAAAAGACGCTTTAAAAGCCGTAGAAAAGGGAATTTTAAGCGAATATAAGCCCGATTATATTTTTATCGACCCTCCTTACGGCACAGGGCTTTGCGAAAAAACTATAAAAGAGATTATAAAACATCCCGCAGGCGGAATCACCGACAGCAGCGGCGGCGGCATAATAGTTCAGCATGATAAACGAGAAATATTATCGGCTGAATATCCGCCGTATAAATTAATAAACGAGAAACCGCACGGCAAATCGGCATTATCGTTTTACGTATAAATTTTATAAATTGTCCATTTTTGCGGAAAAACTCCTTAGCAGTATAGAATTAAGGGAAACGGTTATGCTGGAAACCGCCATCGCCGCGCCTGCAAAAGCCGGAGGAATTAAAAATCCCGTTAACCCGTAAAAAACCCCCGCGGCTAAAGGTATGCCAAGACCGTTGAAGAAAAAAGCCCAGAAAAGGTTCTGTTTTACTTTAAATAAAGTTTTTCTGCCGAGAGATACGCTTTTATATACGTCGTTAATATCGTTTTTTACTAAAATTACGTCGCCCGTTTCCCTTGCTACGTCCGTTCCGCTTCCTATGGCAATTCCTACGTCTGCGGCGGCAAGAGCGGGAGCGTCGTTTATGCCGTCTCCGACCAT
>JAJZJD010000010.1 GCA_021828445.1 bacterium | reverse complement strand
AACGGCTTTTTCTTTTCCATATCGCGGTAAAAATAACCTGCTATTTTGCCGAATTTTTCTTCTAACGGAATACCGCTTTTGCAAATAAAATCGCCTTTCTTTTCCAAATCTTTATTTTTAACGCGCCTTAACTTAATTTTAAGCTCGTTTTCTATAAAATCTGCAACGAAACCCATTTCGTTGCACCTGCAAATCTCCGAATCTTCTATTATTATCTCGGAAATGGGATTTCTTCCCACCAAAACGGAATCCATAACGTCTTCGTTCCAGTAATCCGTTACCGATAAAATGTTGGCGATAATTCTTTTAATCTGGGCGCAATAAGCTTTAGGAAGTATATTGTCGGTCGGCTCGGTTATAAGCCTATCCACTTTATACATATCTAGCGACAGGATAACGGCGCTTTTTTTTATTAACTCCTCCATAACTTCTCTTGGGGGAATGCCAATGATTCCTATAAAAGGCTTGTCTTTAGGGTTTTTAAGAAAGGACTGTTCTTTTCCTTTAACGAATCCGTGCCTCGTTAATACCATATCCTGCGCAGGCTCATAATTCTTATTTTCGTTGCCGTCTTTTTCCAATTTAAACGCACCCCGACTTTCCCTATTAAATTGCTTATAAATTATCTTATAGGATTTTAAAGAATTAATAAATGACTTTTGTCACAAAAATCAACAGATATCGCAGACGAACTCTTCGGCGGATGTAGCCGCCAAAGCGCCTTCGCCTACCGCCGTAGCCACCTGAAGCAATTTCTTGGAATGGGCGTCGCCTGCGCAGAACACGCCGGGCATAGACGTCATTAAAGTATAATGGTCGGTTTTTATAAAACCGTCTTCGTCTTTCTCGATATTTTTAAGAAAAGACGTCTGGGGATTTATTCCTATAAAAATAAAAACGCCCTTAACCGGAACGGTTTTTCTTTCTTTGGTTTTAACGTTTTCTATCGTTATAGATTCTACTGATTTACCGCCGTTTATCGAAATTGGGGAATGTTCCAATTCCATCGTAATATTTTTGGCGTTATGCAGTTTTTCCTGTATTATTTTTTCGGCCCTGAATTCTTTCCTTCTATGAATCAAAACTAAGGATTTAACGATTTTCGTGAGATAATTGGCTTCTTTTAATGCAGAGTCTCCTCCGCCGATTACGGCTATATCTTCGTTTCTAAAAAAAGGACCGTCGCAAGTCGCGCAATACGATACCCCTCTTCCCGTAAATTCTCTTTCGCCCGGAATGTTAAGTCTTTTAGGCGAAGCTCCTACCGTAATTATAACCGTCTTCGCCTGATAACTTTCGTTAACGCCCCTGAGAGTTTTATATTGTCCGTTATCTGTTATATCTTTTATTTCGTCGTATATAATATTCAATCCGAGGCCTTTAGCGTGTTCTTCAAATTTTTGCATTAATTCTATGCCTGAAAGAGAAGGAAATCCGGGGTAATTTTCTATATTATCGGTAAGGGCGATCTGTCCGCCTACCGCTATTTTTTCTATTAAAACTATATTCAGGCGGGCTCTAAGCGCGTATATCGCTGCGGAAAGTCCGGCGGGCCCGCCGCCGATTATGATTAAATCGTAAACCATACGATTTGCCTCCTTAAAAATTATCTTATGATTTTATGGTTGTTTTATGTAAAAATGATTAATATAATACATTAAATCATATAAGGTATTTTAAATCAAATAATTCAAATCCGCATATTTGGTTAAATAATGAAGAAATCTTTAAATCTTATACAGTTAACCTTTGCTTCGACAAGCGCCATTATCGGTTCGGGATGGCTTTTGGGCATATACGTCAGCGCAAAAGACGCCGGGCCGGCATCTATATTTTCATGGTTTATCAGCGGATTTGCCGTTATGCTTATAGCCCTTGTTTACAGCGAGTTAGGCGCTATGCTTCCGGCGGCGGGAGGACTTGCAAGATATCCTAAATATACTCACGGCGCTTTTTTAGGATTTATCACGAGCTGGATACTTATTATAGCCGGTGCCGCCGTCAGCACTATCGAAACGGAGGCCACCGTTCAATATCTTAATTTTTACGTCGGCGGGCTTTTTATAAATAAATCGCTTACTCCTGAAGGAATCATTTCTGCTTTTTTTATACTTGTCGTTTTTTTTCTGCTTAATCTGTTCGGAGCTAAGATATTTGCCAAAACCAATACTTTTCTAACTTATTTTAAAATTTTAATAGTCGCGGCGGCGGCGGGCGTTCTTATTTATGTTTCCGTCAAAAACGGAAATATTAAAAACCTTGCGGGATATAATTTAATGCCTTACGGATACGGCGGAATTATGAAAAGCATATCTCTGGGCGGCGTTATATTTTCGTATCTCGGTTTCAGGCAGGCTATAGATTTATCCGGCGAAGCAAAAAATCCGGGAAGAGACGTTCCGATTGCGACTATATTGTCGGTCGTTATAGGCATAACGGTTTACACCCTCCTTGCTTTCAGTTTTATAATATCCGTCCCGCAGGTAAAAAATAATCTATGGAATACGCTAAATTTATCCTCGCCTTTCGTAAATCTGCTTAATATGTACGGACTTCCCGCATTTGCTTTAATGGTAATAATTGGGGCGGTTATATCCCCTTTTGCAACCGGACTGGTATATATGGGAACTACTTCGCGAATTACGTTTGCTATGTCGAAAATGAAATTTTTGCCGAAAAGTTTTCATTTAAATTTTAACAGGTACGGAACAGCCTATATTTCGTTGATTTTCACATTCTTTCTGTCGGCATTATACCTCCTTCCGTTTCCGAGCTGGCAGTCTTTAGTCGGAATAATTACGTCGGGAATGGTATTTACATATATTCTGGGTCCCGTAGGATTGATGGTTTTCCGCAAATTAGACCCCCGTAAAAAAAGGCCTTTTCATCTTCCGTTCGCAAATATAATTTCTCTGATGGCATTTATAGTCGGAACGCTGATAATTTATTGGTCCGGTTTCGATGTTTTATGGAAACTCGGCATAGGAATATCTGCGGGAGTAATACTGTTTATTTTTACGAATTTTAATAATATTAAAAAAGGTTTAAAGGAAACGGTTGTACCTGGTCTCTGGTTTTTGTTTTACATAATTGCCGTTTTAACGCTATCCTTTTTCGGAAGCAAAAGTTTCGGCGGAAATAATCTGCTCAAATCGCCTTACGACTTGATTGCCGTGATTTTAGCCGCAGTTTTATTTTATTTCGTCGCAATCAACACCTCGATAAAAAAAGAAGAAATGAAAATGATAATAGAAGAGGAATTCATCGGCGAAGAGTTTGAGATATAAATTATATTGCAATTACTCGCCGCCGGATTGAGCGGCAGTGCCGCTTTCCCCTCCGCCGTTTTTGTTTTCATTTGCCGGCTCATCGCAGCCGTGCCTGCCGTCGCAGTAAGGCAGTCTTTTAGATAAACCGCACTTGCAGAAATATAACGGCCTGCCTTTAACTTTGGATTTCAGTTTGGTTAAATCTACTTTATTCATATTTTTCATTTTTTAATACTAACTCCAAAAGATTACATATTACATTTTAATTATTTAGTATAGCAATCTTGATAAAAAAAGAAAATATGAAAATTATATCCCCCCCCCATATCAGATTTTAAAGGAAATTCTCCGGAAATTAAAAATAGCCTCTTGTCATATTAAAAAACCGGAATGACAAGAGGCTATTTTTAATTTCAAGTTTATATTTTTTTATTTCAGCGACTTGAGATATCTTGCTATCGTATTAAGCTGAGATGCGTGAATATGCTTAAATTCCGGCATTATCACAAGATAAGTGCGCCCGTTGATGGTCGCAGGAACGCCGTATGTAAAATGAACCTTAGGGTCAACTATCTGGGATTCGATCCATGTCAGACTTTTAGTCTTTCCGATACGAGAAAGGTTTGGACCGACTTTTGCGCCTATCCCGTCTATGCGATGACAGGCGATACAGTTATCTTTTTCAAAAAGCCTCATTCCCTCAGGCGGTCTTTTATAGCTTAAATTTGACCTTACGGACGGAAACGTCTTAATATATTCAGCCAGTTTATTTGCGGCCGAATTAGGAATAGTCTTGAAACCTGGCATTCTAACAAGATAAACTTTCCCGTTTATTTTTGCTTTAGTTCCCCTTATAAAATGACTTCCGGGATGGAATATTTGCGCCTTAATCCATGGCAGGCTTTTAGTCCTCCCAATGTTTGAAAGGTCTGGTCCGACCGTCCCGCCTTCATGCCCTATAGTATGGCAATCGATACAGTAATATTTTTTAAAAAGTTTTGGGCCGGATGCCGCTGCAAAAGCAAAATTAGATGAAATGAAAAAAACAACCGCAAAACAAAAAGCTGCAATAAAAATATACTTTTTCATTTTTGTTCCTCCTTAATTTTTACTAACACAATAATTATTTAATTTACACCGTTTGCATTTAAAATTATCTCTCCCCGCTAAAGGGGGGTTCCTCAAGAAAGGGAGAGATAATTTAATGTACCGCCAAGATGTATAACTTAATTCTTTATTAAAATTATATTGCCTATTATCTTCAATTTATGCAGGATAAATACTGATTTTTGTAAGGAAAATTTATAAAATCATGTAGGAAAAAAACCTATAAAATTATTGCTTTAAAATTTTAAGTTTTAATATAACAAAGTTTACAAGGTCCGATTTTTTTTTAAGGCCTAATTTTCCCATTCCTCTTAAACGATATGTTTCAACCGTTTTCTCGCTCAAAAAACGCTTTTTGGCAATTTCTTTATTTTTAAACCCGTGCGCAATATCTATTATTACCTCCTGTTCCCTATTGCTTAATCTGTTCCATAAAAATTCTTCTTTGCTTAATTTACCGTCCCGGATTTCGGACTGATTATTGCTCATCATATAACCTTCGACCATTGAGGGATATATATATTTTTCTCCTCTTGCAACTGTTCTGATTGCATATATCAAATCATAATCCATCGCTTTTTTTACTAAGAAACCGGAAACGCCCAGTTCGAAACCCTTTTGAAGGCATCTGCCGTCCCCGTTTATCGTCATAATTAATATTTTTGATTCAGGAGATATTTTTTTAAACCTTGGGATTAAGGCAAATCCGTTCATTTCTAACATAGATATATCGAGAAGGATAACATCCGGAGTTTCTAACTTTATAAGTTCAACGGCTGATCCCGAATCGCCCGCTGTTCCTATTACTTTTATATCATCCTGGCTGTTAAGCAAAACATTTAACGCAGAAAGTAAAATAAAATGTTCATCGACTATGGCTACGGTTATCATATTGAACCGCCTTTTATAATTATATCAATCGCAATATTCCATATCCGTAAACTTATTGCATTCCTCCTTCTTTAATCTGCAAGAGGAAATGCAATAAGTTAAACAATTTATAAACTCACACCTTTTCTATCTTAACAGGCGCATAGTAATAAACCATAGAGCCTCCTACGGGGTCGGTTAAGTTTGTCGTCCAGCCGTCTTTAGCCGCTATCGAATCATCCAGCAGGAACAGGGCGTTAGGATGCACTCCAACGTTTCTTGCGGGGTCGCCCGTATATTTCTTTCCGTCTATGTACCATTCGCCCGAACCGTAAAGCCATCTGCCGAACGCGGTTGCCGCGGTAATTACGCCGGGCCTCACTGAAGGCATTATCCTTACCTTATGAGTGATACCCTTCGGATAAGTAGGCGATATTACTTTTATCGTATCCCCGTCGGCCAAATTCAGCTTTTTCGCGTCTATTGCACCTATCTCCCAGAAAGCGTCCGGAAGAAGTTCCTGCAGCCACGGGTCGGCCATTGTCCTGGACTTAGAATGGATAGGCTGTCTGTGGGTTGAAACCATTAAGGGGTATTCCTTTCTTGAATATATCTTATCTAAAATCTCGCCTTTCATATTTCTATGGGGCAGCAATATCGTCGTTCCGCAGAACCTTTCGCCCGATATCGCGTTATGCGTCGTAGCTACCTGTTCGTTATATAAATGAACCGGGGTATCCGGCGACCAGAGATGCGTTACCCACTTCGGTTTTCCCCATGGAAGATAACCGACGTCATAGTCTTCGAAACGTCCGCCTCTAGCTATCACGTATGCGGTCTTTTTCCATTCCGCAGGTTTAAGAGCCTTGCCGTGTTTTCTTATATAATTTTTTACATACTGCATCTCGTCCTTGTTTGCGTCAGGAACCGGTCCTAAATGGATAAATCCGCTTCCCTTCTTTTTTAAATAAGTTTTTGAATCGTAAGCAATATTTGCCGCCATTTTAAGATAGTAATCTTCCCTTTCGTTTAAATTGCCGCCTTCGAGAAATGCATTCTCACCGAATCCGGGAAGCTTAAGAGACTTTGCAACATCTATCAGGAAATTTTCAATACAGATAGGTCTTCCGTCCTGAGTTTTTTCGGTCATGGGCTCTACTATCGGCTGTCTTATCGATGTTCTTGCCGTGGGATAGGTCGGAAGGTTTCCCAAAAATCCCCAGCCCTCTAAGTATGTCGTATCGGGGACGATATAATCGGCGTATGCCGAACTTTCCGAAATATAACAATCCGATGCTATGAATAACGGAACTTTGCTTGTATCTTTTACCATCCTCATCCACGGCTTGGATTCATCGTTCACGCCGCCCATAGCAGGCATAGACCATGCGGGATTCGCCTCCTGTTGAAGCATTATCTTTACAGGATAAGGGTACTGGAAATACGTTCCTCCCCATATCTCCTGCCAGATGCCGAAACCGAAAGGGAACCAAGGTCTTTGCGCTGGAAAAGGCGACTCGCCCCTTGCAACCTTTTCCTTATATTCTAACGTATCTTCATAATATGAGCCTTCTCTTGAAATCTTTACCCCTTTTGCCGGAACAAAACCTGGCCATTTACCTAAATCATAAGGATAACCGTCGCCTCCCATAACGTCGGTACTGCCTCCCCCGTTGATATACCCCCCCTGCCAGTTTATATTGCCTATCATAACGTTTAAAAATTGTATTGCCCTGCCGTTATAAAATCCGTTAGTATGTTTTACGGGACCCCTATAGTAATCTGCAACGGCTTTTTTGCCGTGCGAAGTAAAATCTTTTGCAAGTTCCGGTATTACCATATGGGCAAGACCGGCTTCCTTTGCATATTCTTCTATAGTATGTTTTTTAAGCTCGCTCCAGAGCATCTGCATACTCGTCATACAGTCGATGCCGTTCACGTTAATAGGGGTTAAAGATAAAAATCCGGTAGGCCATAAATCGCCTTTTGCGGCGTCAGACGTTAAAACAGGTTTTCCTGTTACCTTGTCTATCGCGTAAAACGATTCTCCGCTCTTTAAGAATTTGGCAAAATCCGCATTGCTTTTATCGGCAACTACAAGATATGAAGCGTTTGAAAAATTAGGTTCGCCGTTTGCGTTTGCCGAGCCAAGGCTTAAATTAGCCAGGAAATTTTCGTCATACCTTTTGTTTTCTATTATCCACCTCAGCATGCCCATAGCTAAAGCCCCATCGCCTCCGGGTTTAATTGGAATGTATTTATCGGCATGGGCAACCATGTTACCCGCCCTTACGTCTATTACCGTTACTTTTAACTTACCGGACGATGTAGCGGATACCGTTCTTCTGGCTAAAGTCTGCATAGGAAAATTTGCTTCAAGATAATTTGCTCCGAAAATCAGCAGGTGTTCGCAGTTGGGAAGGTCGGGCTTTAACATGTTAGTTCCGGGAAAAGTCCTGAATGTAGAAACGTGATGAGATAAATCGCAAATTGAAACATGGGGCAATGCATTTACGGAACCCAGAGCGTTTGCAAACCGCGTCATAAAATTTGCTATGCCTCCTTCCCCCCTGCCCCAATAAGAAACATACTGGTTAGTCTTAGGTCCGAAATCAGGATATTTTGGGTTTGCCGGAATAAAACGGTTTTTCCCGTCGTTCCATAAATGCTTAAAACCTTCTACGAATCTTTTTTCTTCGCCGGGCATGTCTTTAAATAAATATCCTCCGTTTACCGTTTCATCTATCAACTGTTTGTATGATATCGCTTTAAATTTTCCGGAACCTCTCTCTCCAACTCTCTTTAACGGCATATATACCCTGTAAGGGTCGTAAACCGTCTGAGTTCCTGCCGCGCCTCTTGGACATACGGAATGCGCCCCGTCAACAAACGGCTTGTCCGGCGAATAATACGTTCCGGTATATATTATTGAATCTTTCACAGGAGTGGAATATTTTATATTAGGTTCCGTAGTCTGTATATCGTAAGGATTGCCGAAAATATTCAGGAGGGTTCCGTTAAAAGTCCTCGCCATTATTCCACAATCGCTGTGGCACTGCTTGCAGGTAGAATACTGCACAAGCTCGCCAGGCCATGTTTCGGGCCTGCGCGGAAAAGTATATTTGCCCTGATAGCCGAACACCCCTCCAGCCCACTGCGTCAATCCCGCTCCCGTCGCAACAGCTGTTACCCCAAACGTCGTATATTTTAAAAAGTCCCTTCTATTCATTTTATTCTTTGCCATTATAAAGCCTCCTTATTTATTTTATCCGGGGTTATTTCTTCCGGTTTTTCTTCCCAGCCCAAAAAATATCCGAAAACAAACAATATTACAATCCCCATTGCGAACATTCCTATGCCCGATATATATCCGTCAAAACCCCAAAACGGAATATGCAGAACGGCAAGCCCCTGTCCTATTTTAACCGGAAGCTGACCGCCTATAACGGTATCGTACCTCATCTCCCAGACGCCGACGGTAACTATAAAATCTAATATCGCCGTCCAGATTAAAGACCTCCTTATCTTTCTGAATACCAGAAATAAAAAAGCTGGTATAATAAGCCCAAGTCCTATCTGCGTTACATGGTAATTAAACCAGAGAGGACCTTTTGCGGCATAAGAGTAAACCGCATGCCATCCGTCGTAAACTCCTTTCGAATTATAACCCCTTACCGAATAAAGCCATTCAATGAGGTCGAAAAACAGGTCGGCAAAAATTGCAAATACTAACGCTTTATTAAGAACTTCCAGCGTATCGGATTCAACCTTATTTTTATCCGAAAAAAAGGTAAAACCGATTGTATATAATAGGCCTACGAAAGCTATGCCTGAAACAACGGCGGACGTAATAAACATCGGCGGAATATCGGGGTCCGACCAGAGCGCTCTGGCTTTTATGGCGCCAAATAAAAAGCCGACATAACCGTGAAAGAGAAGGGATAAAACAATTCCTATAATTGATATTACCCATAAGGCTTTATGGTCTCTTTTTTTAGTTTTCTCCGACAAATCGGAACTGCCAAAAGATATGAGCCTTGCCACTTTTCCTCTTATCCCGCTATCGGCTTTAGCCTTTTTAACATTATCTTCTCTGAATAAAAAATACATTTCGAATATATTTACGATAACAAAAGCCGTCCATATAATAATAAACATTGCTAAAGGCGAGTATGGAAAATGGTCCCTGAAATACAATTCCCACATAGCTCTTTGCGGCTGCAGGGCATCCGCCAAAGGCGCCATTGCCGCAAGCAGAAGCATTGCAAAACTTGCAATAAGCGCCAGCTTAGATATCGGTTTAAGTTTTTCCATGTGAAAAAGATGATAAAGCGCGCCGACTACAAAGGCGCCGGCCATTAAACCGGAAAGAAACGGATAAATCACTATCGGAAGCCCCCAGTAAACATTTTCCAGCGTTCCGTAAGAGCCGTTAATCGCAAGAGGATTCATATACTGAAACATAATATAAACTCCTTTATTTTAAAAATAATTAAATTAACCTGCATAAGGGCGTTCTTTTTCTTCTAAATAGGGAAGAACCGGTTTTTTACCGAGTTTTTCGTAAGCAGTAGTAGTAAGACCCATAGTGTAGGTGTAAACCATCTTAACTTTATCGGGATTAGTGTAATTCGCAAGGTCGCCGTCTAAGCCTATATAATAAACCTGAGGGTCAGTACCGAATCCAACATTTAATCTTGAAACCTTGTTTGTAGCGATTAATTTAGAAACCTCACTTTCCGGGTCGTTCGTATCTCCGAACTTCATCGCCCTTCCGACGCACGAAGTAACGCATACCGGTAAAAGGGGAACATATGACTTTTCATGCGAAACCGACGCCCTTCCCGCACACATATTACATTTATCAGCAGTATGCTGAATCGGGTTTGCAAATCTCATATCGTAAGGACAAGCCTGAACACAGGTAAGGCACCCTATGCACAGGTCGTAATCTATTTCAACCTGACCGGTTTCTAATTTATAAGTCGCTTTCACCGGACAGACCTCGACGCACGGCGGATTGTCGCAGTGATTACAGGTTCTGGGAAGAAAAACTCTCTTCACATTGGGAGTAAAATTCCCTTCGTCCGTCACGACTAAACCCTTTTCATCGGGAACCATCTCTCCTACTTCCATAACGTCTACGACCCTTCTGAAAACCCCAAGCGGAACGGTGTTTTCGTTTTTACAGCTTACTACGCAAGCCTGACATCCTACGCATTTGTTAATATCTATTACGAAAACGAAATGATGTATTTTAGGTCTTATTTTTTTTATCCTGTAAAACTTATCATGAAAAATCCGTGCATGGAGAGGATTCTGTATCGTATCCTGCCAGCGGTCCCATCCGTCTTTTATATACTGGGACGGATTCATCCAGTTCATCCACCTGTGGTTTTTTAAAGGTCCGGTAGGAACGCCTGTATTTTTTTCGGGCGCATCTAAATCGCCGCCACCGTTTACTTTTTTAATCTTTTTTACCGGAGCGGCTAAAACTTCTTTTGCATTAGATAAACCGAGTATTCCTAGAGCCCCTGCCGCCAATCCTCCTAGTCCGAGCATTTTAAGAAATTTTCTCCTGCCGGAAATTTCGTCATCTTTCACGACGTTACCGGTTCCATCCCTGGCCCCGGTCTTTTCGATTTTTCTTTCATTTTTCATTGCTTCTTCGTCTGCCTTTTCTTCTTTCTTCTTCATTTAATTCCCCCTATTTAAATTTTATTGCTGTTTATATAATTTATAAGGCACCCTGAATATCCCCGAAGGGCTCGGAACCGGAATTGCGGCAACCTCTTTTCCTGTAAGGACATTAAAGACGTTTACGGAATTGCCGAAATAATCCGATGCGTAAATCAACTTTCCGTTTCCCGAATAAGCCATAAACATAATTCTTCTTCCAGCTTTTATGTTTTTTATAACCTTCATATTTTTTACATCTATAAGCGTTAAATAATCATGCGCTTTACCGCTGTAATTAACGGCTAAGGTTTTGCGGTTCGGAGAAAATATTATAAAAATAGGATACCCGATAAGACTAACCGAACCTGTTTCTTTTTCTGTCTTTAAATTCACTTCGACTATCTTCTTTTCTCCGGCAGCTGGAATATAAGCCGTTCCGTCATATACGGAATAAATGCCGTAATGGGGTATCTGATGAGGAAAACTTTCTTTTTTGCCATAGTTTACGATATGGTATTTAAAGGTTTTCAGGTTTAATACCCCGAACTTTTGGCCTATGAGAAAAGCGGCGATATAATCGTTGCCGGAAACTAATGCGTCTATGGGAAAATGCCCTATACGCTTTATTTTTTTTACGACTTTAAAATTATTCGTATTAACTATCCATATCCGGTCTTTATCCATAAGCTCGAATATTAGGTAGTTTTTATAAAACTCTGCGCCGATATTTCTCGAACCCGTCTTTATCGTATGGAGTACTTTAAAGTTTTTATTTAATATTACTACGTCTTGAGGCTTATAACCTGCAACGGCTATAAAGTTTTTCGAAAGGCAGAAATCGACCGTATCGCCGGATACCTTTTTTTGCAGTATGATTTTATCGGTTTCAGGGTCTATTTTGGATAAATATCCGTTCCTGCCCAAGGCGTAACCGTAACGATTTCCGAAATATACTATGACGTGCGTTCCGTTTCCTATAGGGTTTACCCTGCCCGCCAATCCGTTATGCGATATAATGCCGAGAGAGCCGCCCGCCCTTTCCACTACGTAATACTTAGCGGCAAAAACGTTTTTGGAGGAAATAAAAACGGCTGTAAAGGCAATAAAAACTACATAAAACACGCCGGGTCTTCCTGAAAGTAATCCCCATAAACGGCATATGCCCGCGCTCTGGAGCCGCCGTTGCAGATTCTTAAATAATTGCATTTTTCACATCTCCCTTTTAGTTTTCTAGGAGTTTGTCTTAATTCCAAAAATAATTTATCGTTATTTATTATTTCAAAAAAATCCCTTTCTTTAATATTTCCTCCGCTATATTTGAAAAATGGATCCGGTTTGACAAATCCCGAATAATCTATGTTTATTATTCTATTGCCGGATTGATTTCCGCCCCAGTTTAATATTTTGTCATGCATATTTTTATAAAATTCTGGATAAAACCGTTTAAACATTGCGAGAAGAAGAATTGCGTCAGGCTCGTTGTTACCTGTAACTATGCTTATAGGTATGCCATTTCTGACATAATTGAATGCCATTCCCGAGATATATAGAGATATTCTTTTATGGATAGATTTATTTATTTCGGATATATTGTTGCCTCTTCCGGAATAAACAAGATGCGATATATATATTTTTTTTACCCCTTCTTTTTCGGCTAACTTAAATATAAATCCTAAATCCCTATAATTATACGATGTAAGAGACGTTCTTAAACCGGCGTTTATTCCGTTGTCCTTAAGCAATCTTAAGGACTTAATGGAAGCTTTATACGCTCCTTCTTTTTTTCTGAATCCGTCATGGGTTTTTTCGCTTCCGTCTATACTTATTCCGACATAATTAAACAATGATTTTATAGAGCCGACATTCTCTTCATTTATCATCGTACCGTTTGAAGAAAGACTAACCGCAAAGCCTTCATCTTTAAAAATTTTTGCTATATCGAAAAGATAAGGCGACATAAGGGGCTCGCCACCCGAAAGTATAACGGCTTTAACATTTGCCGCCTTTAAAGATTTTACTGCGGATAACACATACTCCGGCTTTATTGCCGACGCTTTTTCCTTTTTTCCCGAAGAAGAATAACAATGTTCGCAAGAAAGATTGCAGTCGTTGGTAATGTTCCATATTACCATTCTTCCCGGAAGATGCTTATCATCACGTGAATTTGACTCCAGTGATTTTCTTATATAATCAGTCATCCTAAGCATCAGTTCCCATACCTCCAAAAATTTTTATTCCTAGAATCTTTTATAAAAGCTATCAGAGATTTAATTTCATGTTTAGTTAAGTCGAATTTAGGCATAGCGTTATATTTATATCCAAGGTTTTTTGAAAATTCCGCCGGTTTCGATAATTGAGCCCTGATTCCTGCAGAGTTCAAATGTGTTGCGATATAGGAAAACGAAGGGCCTATCGATTCCAGCGTAGGATTATGGCATCCCCAGCAATATGCAAAATAAACCTCTTCTCCCAGAAGAGCGGCATCGTTCATTCTTTGATAATTTACATAGTTGTATTTACCTATGACGTCGTTAGCAGGTATTTTCTTAATTATTTTTAATGAATTAGTATTTATAACCGCAATTTCGCCATTTTTTCCGTAATCGCTAATATAGGCAAGCCTTTCGTTTCCGGAAAACTGGGTATGAATAATTAATCCGCCTTTTTTTACGGCGAGCTTTTTAATTTTAAAATTATACTTATTTATAAGAACTAAATTGTCTGAGCTGTTATCTACCCAGAGATATTTAGTATAAGGATTAGTTTTAACGAAAAAGCCGGGGCCTCCGGTATATATATTTTTTATAAATTTCCAGTTATACATACGCCATACGGACACATAAGGTTTTATAAGATTTGTAAGGGCAAAATAGAATTTTCCGTTATCGAACCAGAAAGCTGCACCCGCCGGATGCGGTATCCCGTATGAATAATGAGAATAAACGATTCTTTTTTTCTTAAGACTGAATACATAAAGTCTTCCTCCTTTAAAAGAACCTCCTACCGCATATTCATCTAAAGGATCTACGAAAAAATCCTGAAAAGGAACGGGGATTGTGTAATAATTTACGCTTAGGGCATCCGTGTTCAATATACCTATAACTGACTTATGCATAAAAGAAAATGCAGCTTTGTTATTTCTAAATAATCCGTAAATTACACTTATCCTATGCTTTAAAGGTATTACCTTCACCGGTTTAAGATTTTTTGCATTTAATACGGCTATAGACTCTGGAAGCCAGCAGGCAGCAAGTACATATTTTCCGCCTTCCGAGAGTGAAATATTCCTTAGATAACGGCAGGCTCTAACTTTATAAGCCAATTCTTTAGTATAAAAATCATACTTGCCTACGAAACCTGTATTTGATGGAAGATATAAATACCTTCCCGATGGAGAATATTTTAATCCGCCGTGAATATCACCAAAATCAAATTTATTTAATATTTTCGTCCCTGTCATTATCCAGACCTTCCCCGTTCCGCCTTCGACGACCGCCATAAGATTTTTTACGTTTGCGAGTTTAATATTCGGTTTCTTCGTATTTTCGTATTTTATGAGACTGGTTTTAATATCGTTCTTGTTCCAGAGAACTTTTTGCGAAGGCGATTTAAGATAGCTTATAAGCTCCGATAACTCTTTGTCCGTTAATTTCTTAAAAGCGGGCATAGGCACGGGAAACAAACCTTTTGTTATAATAGTCTCAAGTTTATCGTAAGGAAGTCTTCCGATAAACTGGGGGATAAGCGGAGGGGCGGACTTGCCGAGCCTTTGGACTCCGTGGCAGACGAAACAGCCGTTACCGATGTAAACTTTCCTGCCTGCTTTACTTATATTCACCGGTTCGGGTTCATTTTTTGCGGTATCCGTATTTTTGGCATAAATTGAAAAAGCCGGACAAGATACTAAGCAAATAATAAACGATAACGCAGCTATCGATAATCTGGTTATAATTTTAGGGATTATCATAATTGATATTTTTTATATTTTGTAATTAAGCTAATGCCCTTTATCCAAATATTTCAATAATTGCCCCGCCTAAACGGGGCAAAGGAGGTAAAAAATTTATATGTTTTTAGTGTAATACGCAATCCATATGTTTTAAATAGGATAAAAACTGATTTTTGTAGGGGAAAATTAGAAATAAAATGTAGGGGAAAAACCTATATTATATTTTCTATTTGATAATTTAATTTTGATTTGTTAGATAAAAAAAGAGCGGGATATCGAATTATTTAACCGCATTATCCCGCTCTTTTGATTAAATGCATTTTTATTACTTCAACGACCCTAAGTAGCCGGCTACCGCATTAAGCTTGCCTTCGGACATCATATTCTTAAATGAAGGCATCATAACTATATATTCCTTCCCGTTTATAAGAGCACTGCTTCCCGGATTAAAGTAGCTATCCGGATTTTTAATAAAATCTTTTAACCATTCAATGCTTTTTCTTGCCCCTATATTGCTTAGGTCAGGACCGGCTTTGCCACCGACGCCGTTTATAGCGTGGCAGTTTATACAGCCTTTGGATTTAAAAACCGACTTCCCAGATATGGCAAAAACTGTATTGCCTTTACATAAAATAAAGAAAAAAACAAATAAAAACGTTACCGTTAAGATAATTTTGCCCCTCTTCATTTCCATCTGCCTCCTTAAACTAAATTTAAATTAAACATTTTTAAAACCGCTTGCTTCTAGATTATTTTAGAGATTTTAAATATTGCGCAAGTTTGTTAAGATTATTTGCGCTTATTTTTTTATTTGCGGGCATGATAGATTCATATACTCTTCCATTAAAAATAACAAAAGAATTAGGGGTAAAAAAATTTAACTTAGGATTTCTTATCTGTCTTTTAATCCATGAATATGTCCTGATTTTGCCGATAGACGAAAGATTAGGGCCCATCGTTCCCCCTTTTTTGTTAATGGCATGGCATAAAATGCACTGCTCTTTTTTGAATAATTGTCTGCCTGCAAACGCATGACTGTCTAACGGATTTACCGTTATTGCCGCAATTATAAAAATTATTATCAAAAATAACCTTTTCATAATTTTTCTCCTCTTTATTAACAATAATACAATTTTCTCGTTTTATTTTAGCGACTCTAGGTATAGGGCGACTTCTTCAAGCTGAGCGGAATTTAATTGAAATTGAGGCATTATGCTCCCCTGAAAATGTTTGCCGGGATTTGTAATCTGTACTTTTAACCAGTGAATCGAGTGTCCTTTCGAACCTTCGTTAGAAAGATTAGGGCCGACCGAACCTCCCGAGCCGTTTAACGCGTGACAGCTCAGACACCCTTTCGCTTTAATAATTTTAATTGCTTTAGCAGAATTTGACGTTTGCGCCAGCGCCGGCGCATTGCCGTAAATAAAAAAAACGAACAAAAAAATCGAAAAAATTAAAGCCGTTATTTTATATCTTTTCATTTTAAATTCCTCCTTTAATTTTAAGTTATAAAAATAAATTATTTCCATAGCTTAAATCTAATATATAATGAGAAGTTTTAAAATAGGATAAATGCTGATTTTTGTAGTATAAATGTAGAAATTTATCGTAGGAAAGAAACTTACGAAGGCGGAATATATTATTTTTTTAAAATTTTAAGTTTGAAATAAACCAAATCGATAAGTTGAGATTTGCTTGAAAAACCAAGCTTTTCCATTCCTCTCGAGCGGTACGTAGCAACAGTTTTCTCGCTCAAAAAGTGCTTCTCGGCAATTTCTTTATTTGTAAAACCCTGCGCAACCCCGACCATAACCTCTTTTTCGCGTTTGCTTAAAGCTTCCCATAATGTTTCTTCCCTGCTGAGAATGTCGGCCGAGCCGTTATTTTTACTTGCCATAAAATCTTCGAGCATCGACGGATGGATATATGTTTCTCCCCTCGCAACGGTTTTTATCGCATAGACTAAATCGTAATCCATGGCTTTTTTTACTAAAAAGCCTGATGCTCCTGCTTCAAGAACTTTTTGCATATACTGCTTGTCTTCGAACATAGTCAGCATTAGTATTTTTGTGTTTGGCGAAACTTTTTTTATTTTCGGTATTAAATCAATTCCGTTTATTTTCGGCATAGATATGTCAAGCAAAACGACATCGGGAGTTTTCGTTTTTATAAGTTCGACGGCGCGCAGGGCGTCATTCGACGTTCCTGCAACGTTGATGTCTTCCTGAGTATCCAAAAATATCTTTAAAGTCGCAAGCAGTATAGAATGGTCATCGACTAATACAACCGTTATCATTTTCTATGCCTCTTCTTTATTCATTATTAATATCCGGAATATAAAATTTTACTACCGTCCCTAAATTTTTTTCGGATTCGACGGTCAGCTCTCCACCGAACAATTTAGCCCTCTCTTTCATGCCGTCTATTCCGAGATGCTCGTAATCATCCTCTCCGCAGCATCCGAAACCCTTTCCATTATCTTCTATAATGCCCCTAATTTTACCTTCGTATCTTTCTAAAATTATCGTAACGGAATCAGCACAGGCATGGCTGATAACATTCAATACCGATTCCTGAATTATTCTGTATATATTGACCTCTATATTCTTATCTAACCCGTAGTCTTCTAAAAAATTAATGTGATAAAAATCTATTTTTATGGCAGGATTATTTTTAACGACGTCTGAGACATATTGCTTTACGGCATTAATCAACCCGACCTCGTCAAGCATGCTTGGTCTTAGGTTTTTAGCCATGGCGTGAACGAGATTGAAACCTTCAGTCAGATTATCCCTTATTTGTTGAATTTTGTTTTTTACTTCAACTACATCTTTATAATCGTCAAGCATTCTGAGCTTTATTTTTAAAGAGGATAAAAACTGTCCAAATCTGTCGTGTAAACTTCTGGACAATTTCCTTCTTTCTTCTTCCTGAGCATTAATAATTTTTTTTATAAAATCTTTTCTCAAATCTTCATTTTTAGCCCTCTCCTGCTCGGCTTCTTTTAATATTAAAGCCATTTCGTTAAAAGAATTCGAAAGTTTTCCTATTTCGTCATATCCTTTAGCGGCCGTATGAACATTGTAATCCCCTGCTTTTATTTTTTCGGTGGCTTCATAAAGCTTGACTACCGGAGTTAAAAACCACCACGCTATAATCTTAAATATTAAGTAAATAAAAATGAAACTGGATATTAAAATCAAAACAATATTTTTAAAAAAAAGCGGGGATTCCTGCGAGAAGAAAGAGTCTTTCATACGGTCTATGGATATCCCGACTCTTACTGTTCCCAACCGGCCTTTAGATACCGGAAACGACGTATCTAAAATTTTCCCGTATATTTCATTATTATATTTAACGATATATAATTTATTTTGGCTGTTATTCTTTTTCAGAATATTACCCACGATATTAAGGTAAAAGCCTTTATGAAAAGCATGGGCAGTGACGGCTCCTCTACTATTTAAGTAAAATATATAAAGAATATTTTTATTGTTTTTAACTTCATTCTTTAGTAATATATTAAGTTTATTATAATTACCGCCGGTAATAAAATTTACAGAAGCTTCAGAAATATGTCTTCCTATAACCATGCTCATATACTGCGCATCATGGGAAATTTCCCCGTTATAAAAAGATAACATAAAATATGAAATTATAATTCCTAAAAAAAGACTTGTAAGCATAGTAAGCCCGATTAATTTAATTCTTATGGAAACATCAATAAATTGCTTCCAAATATTTAAAGCAAAAATTTTTATCTTATTCAATTCCTGTACCATAATATTTTAATAAGTACCTTAAATATTTAATTCATTTCTTAATCCTTATTATTAATATATAGCAAATTAAAGAAGATGCAATTAGAATTAACGGTATAAAACCGTAATAGCTATGATACAGCAAACCGGCTATGCTTCCTCCGAAAAAACTTCCCGAAAATTGAAGGGTATTATAAACGCCCATTGAAGTTCCTACTAAAGATTTATCCGACGAGGAAGCTACTAAAGAAGGCATTATAGGCTCCGTAATAGAAAAACCGGTAAAAAAAAGTATTCCTCCTAAAACTATAACGGGCAGGGCATAATCTCCTGCATGGGAAAACATAAAGATGCTTGAAATACCCATTAATACAAAACTCAGTTTTAAAAGATGCGCTTCATACCCCATATCGGCTTTTTTTGAAGCCTTCATCATAGCAAAAAGCGAAAAAACCACCATAGGTATTAAAACCTTGT
>JAJZJD010000009.1 GCA_021828445.1 bacterium | reverse complement strand
ATTAAAATACTCGGCACCCCTTTTAAATATATAGATATAGCCGAAGACAGGGAAAAGTTTAAAAATATAATAAATAAATTAAATCTCAAACAGCCTGAAAGCGCTATGGCGTTTAACGGCGAAGAGATATACGAAAAGGCAAAAGCCATCGGGTTTCCGGTTTTATTAAGGCCTTCTTACGTTCTCGGCGGAAGGGCTATGGAAATAATATATAACGAAAGCGGCCTGACGGAATATATTAAAAAGATATTTCAGCAGGATGTTTCATTTCCTATATTGATAGATAAATTTCTGGAAGATGCTATAGAGGTTGACGTAGATGCTTTAAGCGATACCGAATCCGTTTATATTGCCGGAATAATGGAGCATATCGAGGAAGCGGGAGTGCATTCAGGGGACAGCGCCTGCTCTCTGCCGGCATTTTCTTTAGACGCAAATGCCGTGGAAAAGATAAAAGATATTACGGAAATAATATGCAGGGAATTTCACGTTAAAGGACTTGTAAATATTCAGTATGCCGTAAAAAATAACGAAATATACATAATAGAGGTTAATCCGAGGGCGTCGAGGACGGTTCCCTTTATAGGAAAAGCCACGGGAGTGCCCGTCGCAAAATTAGCGACCAAGATTCTTCTCGGGGAAAAAATTAAAAATTTTGGACTGGGGCGGTCTTTTAATATTAACTATTATTGCGTTAAGGAAGCGGTATTTCCGTTTTCTAAATTTTCAAACGTCGATCCTATGCTCGGTCCGGAAATGAGGTCAACGGGGGAAGTTATGGGAATAGACGCAAGCTTTGGAATGGCTTATGCCAAATCGCAGATTGCCGCCGGACAGAACCTGCCTTTATCAGGAAACGTTCTTATAAGCGTTAAAGACGAAGATAAAAAATATTTAAAAGAACTCGGCGAATCATTAATGAAATCGGGTTTAAATATACTTGCCACTAAAGGAACCTCCGAATATCTGGACGGAGTCGGTATTAAAAATCAAAGAATAAATAAAGTGAAAGAAGGCCGGCCGCATATAATAGACGCCCTTAAGAACAAAGAAATTTCTATGATTTTCAATACTCCGAGGGGTAAAAAATCTCTCGAGGATTCATATGTAATCAGGAGAAGCGCCATAGAGTTTTCTCTTCCGTATTATACGACTATGAGGGGCGCAACCGCCGCATGTATGGCAATTAAGGCGCTTAAAGAAAATAATTTGTCCGTAAACGCCTTGCAGGATTATTACAAAGGCATATAATAATTAGTATAATAATTAAAATAATATTAAAGGATTATTTAGTTTAATATTTATTCGGAGGTGGTTGCATTGGCGGCAAACGAAAAAGCTTTTTATATTACGAAAGAAGGGCACGATAATTTAATTAAAGAATTAAAGCGGTTGAAATCGGTAGAAAGACCGGCAAATATTAAAGCCATCGAGGAAGCGATAGCTCACGGAGATTTATCCGAAAATGCGGAATATCATTCCGCAAAAGAAAAACAGAGTTTCTTAACCGGCAAAATTATGGAGCTTGAAGACAGAATGGCGCGCGCCCAAGTTATAGACGTATCTAAAATTTGCGAAGAAAAGGTCGTATTCGGCGCAACCGTAAAACTATTGGATTTAAATTCCGATAAGGAAGTTTCGTATAAAATAGTCGGAGATACGGAATCCGATGTTAAAGAAGGAAAAATTTCCATAAGTTCTCCTATAGCCAAGGCCCTTATAGGAAAATGCATCGGAGACGAGGCAAAAATAAACGTTCCTAACGGCGTTAAAGAGTTCGAGATTATTGACATTAAATATGTTTAAGGTTATAATATAAACATACCGTATATTTATTTTTATACATACGATTTAATTTATAGAAAACAGGAGGATTTATGGCGTTAGATAAAGCAGAAGTATCAAAAGTTATCGATGAAATCAGACCTTCATTGCAGTATGACGGCGGAGACGTCGAACTGGTAAATATACACGACGACGGCACGGTTGACGTAAGGCTTAAAGGGGCATGCGCCCACTGTATGGGTTCTATAATGACTCTTAAAGGGGGCATAGAGCGCCTGCTTAAAGAACGTATCCCGGGAGTCAAAGAAGTCAACGCGGTTCAATAGCAGTTTAATTCAATATTCGACGAAAATAAAATATATTAAAATGCCCGCTTTTTAGCGGGCATTTTAATATTTAAATATAAATTCTTTTATTAGACTTTCCAAAATTCAGACATATTTCATAAGGAATTGTTTGCGCTATCGAAGCAATTTCTTGAATAGTAATTTCGTTAGAGCCGCTTTTCCCTGCTATTATTACCTCGTCGCCTGCTTTTACCCCTTTTATTTTCGTTATATCCGCCATAATCAGATTCATAGTGGCTATGCCTTTTATAGGGGCAAATTTACCGTTTATTAAAACCCTGCCCTTATTAGACATAAGTCTCGGTATGCCGTTGTCGTAGCCTGCGGAAATAACGGCAATAGTCATATCTATAGGCGCTTTAAACGTATTATTGTAGGAAACGAATCCGCCCTTTTTAACTTTCTTAATTTGTAAAACACTGGATTTTAAAGACATAAGCGGTTTAAGTCCGGTATTGCCGTTTGGGGCAATCATGTCCTCATTATGGTCCTCATTCGGATTAAATCCGTAAAGTGAAATTCCGGGCCTAACGGCGTTTGAATAATCTTCGCCTATTTTGTCGTTAAAAAGCGCCGAACTGGCGCTTATGTGCGAATATAAAGGCTTAATGCCGTTTTTATTTAAAAGAGAAACCGTTTTTTTAAAATTGGCTATCTGAAAATTTGTGTAATCTAAGTCGCTTCCTCCCGAAGATAAATGGCTGAACAAACCTTCCGCGTTAAAATATTTTTTATTTTCGTTAATGATGCCTGCGGCGGATTTTATCTCTTCTTCATTCAAGCCGAGCCTGCTCATTCCCGAATCTAATTTTATGTGAACATTTAGGGGTTTATTAAGCTTGGCGGATTTTGCTCTGTCCAGAAGCATTTTTAGATAATCGAGGCTGAAAACACCTATTCTTAAATTTAATTCAGCCGCTTCTTTCAAATCTTCGAGATGAACTCCTTTAAGCATAAGCAGTTTAGCCTCAGGGATTTTTTTAAGGATGCCGCCAGCCTCGTCGATGCCTATAATTCCGAAAAAATTTATTCCGGCGTTAAAGAGCGTTTCGGCTGTAGGAACAAGTCCGTGTCCGTAAGCATCCGATTTAACAATTGCTATAATTGTTTTGTTTTTTGCGGATTTAAGCAGTTTTATAAAGTTTATGTTATTTTTAAGGTTTTCAAGATTTATGTAAAGCGAGGTATCCTTCATATGATTTATTTTAAGAAAAAACGGCATAAAAGTCAATTTCATAAGATTTTATAACATTCGGTCTTGTCTGAAAGCGCAGTTTTTGATATTATATTAACCGGTATATAATATCAAAGAGGTTCAAAATGAATTTAAACGATATAAATTTTAATAAGATTATTAACGTCGCCCGCCTTAGCGATGAAGATTTCATAGATATTTTCATAGAGTCCAAGATTTCTACTTTATTGTCCAATGAAGGAAAAAGGCTTGAAAAAGCTATTAACGGCATGATTCAGGGGGCGGGATTAAGGCTTATTTCAAACAAAAAAACATATTACGCTTATACTAATAACCTTGAAGAAAATAATTTAATAAATATTGCGAAAGAATTAAAAGATGCCGCCGCCGGCGATATTAATAAAAAAGATAAAAAAGACGGCGGATTTAAATCTTTAAATTTTAACGAAAAACAGCCGAAAATAGATTTTAATATTATAAAGGATATTGCGGATATTTCTATCGACGACAAATTAAAGACTGTTGAACCTGCCGTTAAGTATTCATGGGAATTCGACAAAAGAGTCGTTCAGGTTAACATTACTTATTCGGATTACAGGCAGGACGTTATAATAATAAATTCCGCAGGGGATTTTATAAAAGACTTCAGAGAGAATCTGGCATTTCTTGCTCATGTAGTGGTTTCAAACGGAGAAAGGGTCGAGGTAGGCTATGAAGCAGCAGGAGGATTTACCGGATTTGAATTTTTCGATAAAAATATGCCGGAAGATATAGCAAAAAAAGCTTTAAGCAGAGCATTAATCCAGCTTGAAGCCCCGTTTGCCCCTTCGGGGACTATGCCCGTCGTGTTATCCAGCGAAGCAGGCGGCACTATGATACATGAGGCAATCGGACACGGATTAGAGGCGGATATTGCAGGAAACGGCTTAAGCGTATATTCGGATAAAATAGGAGAATCGGTGGCGTCAAACTTAATAACGGTTATAGACGATTCTTCTTTAATCGGTAAACGCGGCTTCTACAGGTTTGACGACGAAGGGACTTATTCGGATAGAAACGTGTTGGTCGAGAACGGCGTTCTTAGAAAATATATGTCGGACAGGCTGTCATATATTAAATACGGGTATGAGCTGACGGGCAACGGCAGGAGACAGTCTTACGAGCATGTTCCGATAGTCAGAATGTCAAATACGATGATTGCTCCCGGAAAATCGAATCCCGAAGATATTATAAAAAGCGTGGATAACGGCATATTTGTTAAAAAAATGGGCGGCGGTCAGGTAAATACCGTTACGGGAGATTTCGTATTCGACGTTATGGAAGGTTATACTATAAAGAACGGGGTTATATGTGAGGCCGTCAGCGGCGCCACTCTTATGGGAAACGGACCGGAGATACTAAAAAATATCGATATGGTGGGAAACGATTTAGGGTTCGGAATCGGTACATGCGGGAAAGACGGGCAGGGAGTTCCGGTTGCCGATGCTCAGCCTACGCTGAGAATTCCGTCGATAATAGTAGGCGGTAAAAATTCAAAATAACGAAAACAGGAATGGAAAGAATAAAAGACTGGAAATCATACCAAAAAACACTTAATAAAAGAAAAGGCAAGAAAAATAGATTTGTTAGTTTTATAAAATATACCGCAATACTGATATTTATCGTTTTACTTTTTTACGGGTCTTCCGCGCTTTATTTTTATGGAAAATCTATTTTTCTTGCCGCAAATAAAAAAGTGCGGGGAACGGGAATCAGACCTATATTGTTTATTAAAGACAGTCTGATCGGGAAAAAATTTTCTAATTTCGATATCGCTGACGTTAAATCGGTTAAGTCTTTAAAAAGATACTTCAAATATAACCCCCCTGTATTTAAAACTATCCTTAACGGTCATTATGTTCAAAAAATAGGCGGCTATACTATAGTTTACACGGTTGATCCCGCCGTGCAAAAAGAGGCGGAAAAGGTTTTTAAAAAATATTCCGTTCCGTTCGGTGTTTTAGCTGCCGTAAATCCTGATACCGGAGCGGTACTCGGTTTTGCATCTTATTCTTATAATAAAAGCAAATCCGATGAAATTTCCCCTCTTATTGCCTATCCTTCAGGTTCGTTAGCCAAAATAATAACCGCTTCCGCCGCAATAGAATCCAAAGGTTTTTATCCCGGGCTTAATATATGCTTTAACGGAACGATGTACGGGACCGATAAAGCTTACTGGAAACAAAATATAGGAACGGGGTCAAATACGATATCTTTTAAACAGGCTTTTGCAAAATCATGCGACGTGGCTTTCGGCAAAGTTGCGGGATATTATGTGGGCAGGAAATTATTAACGGATTATTTTAATAAATTTTATTTTAATAATAAAATACCTTTTATTCTAGACCTCCATAAAAGCAAAGCCTATATCCCCAGAAAATTTTATCAATTAGAACTTACGGGGGCGGGTTTTAAAAACGTAAAGATGACGCCTCTTCATGCCGCGTTAGTCGCAGGTTCCGCTGTTAACGGAGGTAAAATAGTCAAGCCGTATATAATAAAGGAAATTATATCTTCATCTGGCAAAGTCGTATATATCCATAAAGATGCCGGTATTTTAAATGTTCCCATAACGACTAAAACGGCGTATATTTTAAAACGGATGATGATTGCAACCGTTACTAAAGGAGTAGCCCATCCGGATTTTTACAGCACGGCCGGCAGATATATGCTGCCGGGGGTTATTGCGGGAGGTAAGACCGGAACGATATCGGGTAATAATCCCCAAGGACTTTATCAATGGTTTGCGGGATTTGGAGAAATGAACGGAAAGAAGATAGCGCTGTCGGCTCTCGTAATAGAAAACCCCGTCTGGAGAATAGAAGGCGGAGGAGTAGCCGAAAAAGCATTACTTGCTTATTTTTTTTGATATAATATAATATAAAATAATTATATAGGAGTTTAAGATGGCAAAAATTATTCCGTTTGAATATTTCGAACCGGTTTTGGAACATTCCGTGTCTAATATGAAGAGAATTAAAAAAGAGCTTGGGCTTGCCGAAGATATTGTTTCTATCGACTATGTGGGGCTGACAATCCTGAATATAACAAAATATAACGACGATTTCGTAAAAACTATCGCCGGAGTATTGAGGGATTCCGATGTAATATCCGTTAAAAATAATCTTATTTATTTATTTTTACCCGGTACGGATTTTGAAGGCTCGATGGATATAATCGGCGATTTCAAAGAATTTTACGAGGATGCTTTCGATTATATCGTTTCCGCGACCCTCCTGAAAGATTTAAAAAGCGTAAAGGACATATTGTCCGAATTAGATAAACTTGCGTTGGATAAGGGTTGGAGAGTATAACTTCATAGAAATGCAATAAAAATTTAACGCAATTGTAACATATCCTTCATAATTCTGAAACAATATCCTTTTATAATAGTATATAAGTAAAAAATATTAGTATAAAAGGATATTGTTTTATGATTACTTCGCTTAACAGCGCCACATTTATCGGCATCAACGCCGTTTTAGTAAATGTAGAAATATTTATATCCAACGGCATACCGGGGATTATGATTGTGGGTTTGCCGGATGTATCGACTAAAGAAGCTAAGGACAGAGTTAAAGCCGCGATAAAAAACTCCGGCTTCGAATATCCGGTTAAAAAAATTACTATAAATCTTGCTCCCGCAGATTTAAGAAAAGAGGGTCCTCTCTTCGACCTGTCTTTTGCGGTAGGAATCCTAATCTCCGCCGGTATGCTTAAATGCGCCTTAAACCTAAATGATTATATTATTGCGGGGGAACTTTCCTTAAACGGTAAGATAAAAAAAGTTAACGGCGTAATAGCTCTGGGCATACTCGCCAAAAAATTAAATAAAAAACTTATAATCCCGTATGAAAATATAAATTCCGCAAGGTTTCTCGGGGCGGATTTTCTTGCTTTCAGCCATTTAAAAGATATATGCGCTTTTATTTCGGGGATGCGGAACTCCGTTTATATTCATAATATTGAAGATGCCCCGTCTTCTTCTTTCGAAAGGATTATGTCCGGAATAAACAATACCGCAAAAGCCGGAGAAAATTATCCCGATTTTTCGGATATTAAAGGGCAGGAGTTAGCAAAAAGGGCAATAGTGACCGCCGTTTCGGGGCATCATAATATTTTAATGATAGGGCCTCCCGGCAGCGGAAAAACAATGTTAGCTCAAAGCATTGAGGGGATTCAGCCGGATCTATCGCTTGAGGAATCCATTGAAACATCGAATATTTACAGTTTTTCAAATAAAAAGATTAACGACGAAACCGGACTTATCATAAGAAGACCTTTTATTCCCGTGCATCATACCGTATCTATCGCCGGATTAATCGGCGGCGGCGCTTCAAA
The DNA here is from genome assembly GCA_021828445.1 of bacterium. Lineage (GTDB taxonomy): Bacteria > SZUA-79 > SZUA-79 > Acidulodesulfobacterales > Acidulodesulfobacteraceae > Acidulodesulfobacterium_A. The sequence goes on along the minus strand of JAJZJD010000009.1, from coordinate 11,697 downwards.
TCCGCTTCCGGGGGATATAAGCATGGCTCATAACGGAGTTTTGTTTATCGATGAATTTTCTGAATTAAGCAAAAAAACGCTGGACAGTTTAAGGCAGCCTATGGAAGATAAGGCGATAAACCTGTCGAGAAGTAGATTTTCAACAGTTCTGCCGTGTAATTTTATGTTGGCTGCGGCAATGAATCCGTGCCCTTGCGGTTATTACGGGGATACAAAGCATGAATGCAAATGTTCAAGCGCGGAAATTTATAAATTTTACACGAAATTGTCGGGGCCGATTCTTGATAGATTCGATATATTTATAGAAGTTTATTCCGCGGACATAGACAAATTAATAATTAATGAAAAAGCGGCAAGTTCCCCGGAAATTAAAAATTCAATAGAAAAAACAAGGCAGATACAGTTGGAAAGATTCCGGGATACCGGAATCAGATTTAACGCGGGGGTAAAAAGTTCCGAGATAGAAAAATATTTTGCCGTTTCCGGTTCTGCTTTAAAACTTGCGCAAAGCGCGGTAAAAAAGTTAAACATATCTTCAAGGGGATATTATAGGATATTGCGGGTTTCCCGCACTATAGCCGACTTAGACCGGAAGGACGAAGTGGATGACGGCGCCGTTCTTGAGGCTTTGAATTATAGAAATACAAAATTATTGAGGGTATGATTTAGAGCAATTTTTGGCGGATGTAGGGGGGGGGCTATAATTTGACTTTTTATATTTCAAATGATAGACTTTTAAGAAATAGGTTCTATTTAAACTTTATCTCAAAAAGTTAAGGGAAACAGGTTAGATTCCTGTGCTGTTCCCGCAGCCGTAAAAACTTATGGCGGACTTTATTAATATTAAAAATATTAAAGTAAAGCCCGTTATTAAGGATATTTCGATATGCCACTGGCGCAGTTTGCATTTGTATTTGCCGGGAAGGTGAAATGTCCGCATGTTTAAGCCGGAATACCTGACTTTTCAGATATTAAAATTAATTTAATTTTAATTAGCGGGAGGTCTAATTATGTTTTTGCGCCCATCTTCCTTTGGCTTTAAGCAAAGGCTTGTTCTTCTTTACTCATTTTTATTCGCATTTTTATTAATCTCCATAATACTTTTAATCGACAGGTCGAGCGTATTTCCGGTCTTATTAAGTTTAGGCTCCCTCGCTTTTTTTTTCGGCATAAAACATGCCCTTGATGCCGACCATATTGCCGCTATAGACAACACCACTAGAAAATTAATGAATGACGGTAAGAAACCGGTAGGCGTCGGCTTTTTTTTCTCGGTCGGACATTCGTTGTCGGTTTTTATTTTGACATTAATAACCGTTATAATCGGGAAATTCGTCGTTAAAGCCTATCCGGAATTAGGCAGTTTGAGCAATGTCCTTGGAACCGGAATATCGGCTTTATTTTTGTATCTTATAGCTTTTATGAACGTCATTATTTTAATAAGCATCATCAGGATTGCAAAGGACTTTAAAAACTTTAAAAATAAAAAGATAGAAGAAGAGCTTTTAAAAAGGGGTTTTATGTTTCGTTATTTTAACGGTGTTATGAAACTTATAACTTCAAGTTGGCAGATGTTTTTCGTGGGGATTTTATTTGGCATAGGATTTGATACCGCAACAGAGGTCGCCATACTTTCTATGTCCGCCGTATTTGCTTCGGCAGGCAGACCGTTAATCGATGTTATGATACTGCCCTTAGTGTTTTCATCAGGGATGATTTTACTGGACTCGACCGACGGCGTGATTATGCAGTATGCATATAGCTGGGCATTTCTAAACCCCATAAGGAAGATATTTTATAATATTTCCATAACGAGCATTTCCGTATTTCTGGCATTCGGCGTGGGAACGCTGGAGTGGCTTCAGGTTATAGGAATGGAGTATAATTTGAAAGGCAGACCGTGGGATTTTTTTAACCATATGTCTTTTGCGGCTTTAGGAGGCGGCATAGCCGTAATATTAACCTCGGCTTGGCTTTTATCGCTGGCGGTGTATAAATTCAGCAGGGTGGAAGAAAGGTATAATATCGACGGTATTGAATAAAATTTTTTATTAAGCGCCCGTTTTGCTATTCAAAAACAAAAAGAGAGCCGGGGTCGTTTTCGTGTCTAATCTCGTCTATTTGTTCCTTTTTCATTTTACCCGCAAATAGTTTATTTGCGGCGTTGATGACAAGCCCGTTTTTCCCGCCGACGTTTTTATAAGCGTGAACTATTCCCGGCGGGACTATAAGCGTCGAGGGCTTGTTTTCTCCAAGAAACAATATCTTTTTATTGAGATAAGTCGGAGAGTCCTTTCTGTTGTCCCATAATATGATTTTAAAATCGGAAGGACCTATAAAGCAAAAATAGTCGGTTTGATATGTATGTTCGTGAGGTCCTCTCCTGATTCCCGGCATAGTTAAAGAAATATAAGACATCAGAGGGAAAATCGATTCGTCTAATTCGTCGCTCCTGTAAAGTTCCGCAAGCCAGCCGCGCTCATCTATATGTTTTACGATATCTTTAACGACTACGTCTTTAATATCCGATAATTTGAAAGAAAGCCCCATTTTATTTTAAACGCTTTATTTTTAAGTTTTTTTAGGATAAAATTTATAATAATATTCCGATTTTGATTATAGTATATATTTTAGGTTAAAATCAATGAAAAATTATAAAAGATACCATCCGGTCACGTGGCTGATTTTATTAATTCCTATAGCCGTGCTTTCTTTCGGAATAAAATATTATAACGATAACAGGCTGATATTCGGAATAAGCGCAATGGTCTGGTTTTTTATATTAATGGACATAATAACGGTGATTCTAACCTATGCCGCATATTTAATAGAGAAAAAAAATATAAAAGAATTAAAATCAAAGCATGGTCAAGAATAATATTCCGATTATCATCATCTTTTCATTTTTATTTTTAGTCGCTTTTGTAGGTTTTTTATCCAAAAAATTTGAAGCCGCTAAAATAGACAGTTTAGCGGAATGGTCGCTTGCCGGTAAAAGATTCGGCGCATTTATCGTCTGGTTTCTTCTGGGCGGGGATATTTATACTGCGTACACTTTATTAGCCGTACCCGGACTTGCTTACAATTCCGGCGCTTTTGCGTTCTTTGCCGTTTCTTACGTCATAATGGAATATCCGATACTCTTTTTGACTATACCGAGATTGTGGAACGTCTCAAAAAAATATAATTTTATCACTGCAGGCGATTACGTCGAAAAAGTATTCGACAGCAAATTTCTGGGCGCCGTCGTAGCCTTAGTCGGGATATTTGCCGAACTCCCGTATATAGGGCTTCAGATATTCGGAATGAGATATATGCTTTCGTTGTCCGGGCTTAAACCGGATATCGCAATTGCGTTATCCCTTCTTATCGTAATTTTATTTACCGTTTTTAGCGGCATAAGGGCCGCCGCCGTAACGTCTTTCATAAAAGATTTTTTTATATGGGGCATGGTATTATTTCTTATAATTTTTATACCTATTCATTATTTCGGCGGATTTGGAGAAATGTTTAGCTGGATTAATAAAGCTCATCCGTCAAAGTCTTTAATCGCTCCGGGCAGTATGATAACTTTCGGAACCCTTGCTTTCGGTTCGGCGGGGGCTTTATTTCTGTATCCGCACTCGATAAACGGGGCTTATACTTCTAAAAGCGCGGATGCAATAAGGAAAAATGCCGTTTTTATGCCGTTATACAATATAATGTTGATATTTATAACTATTTTAGGGTTTGCGGCTTTATACATAGTTCCGGGAATCAAAAACTCAAATATGGCAGTGCCCATGATGCTTTATAAAACATTTGGACCGTATGTTACGGCGTTTTTCGGAGGAATAATTATACTCGGAAGTATGGTGCCCGCTTCTATTATGGCTTTGTCGTCCGCAAATCTGTTTACCAAAAATATATACCAGAATTTAATAAATCCGGATATAAGCGACCGTTCGCAGGAGATTATGAGCAAAATCGCCGTAGGTTTTATTATCGCCCTTGCCCTGTATTTAAGCATTATTATAAACCCCCTGCTTATAATTAAACTCCAGCTTATAGGCGGTATGATAATACTTCAGTTGTTTCCATTGATTTTTTTGCCGCTGTTTACCAACAGGGTTTCCAAAATACCGGCCGTGATATCCGTATCGGGCGGGCTACTTACGGTTTTCTATCTTCTGCATATCGTCGATTGGAATATAATATATAAAAAAATATATATAGGTTTATGGGGAATTTCGGCTGAAATATTCTTATTATTGATTTTTACATTCTTTTTTAGGCCGGTTGAAAATATATCCCTCGACGATTACCTTGACGCATAGCGCTGTAAACTGCATTATCGAATAGAAGAGCAAATCTATTTTTAAGTGGTGCGTCCAGCAGGATGAGCTTCGCTGGACTTCGTCCGAACCTGCGACCCACAGCTTAGAAGGCTAATTTAACCACATTTAACAAACCGACTTTCCGCCTGCTTTTATAGATAATAAAAGGTTTTACCGCTTTCCTGCAATTCCGTATAATACCCTTAAATTAAGCTAATTTTTAACAAGAGCGTTGCAAAATCGTTGCAATTTTCATAGGCTTTAAGTTAATGTTATAAACTACCTACCTTGTCCGCTCCGAGCCTTTAAGACCCCTTTCCGTTCGTTTTTACTTATAAAATATGTCAGGATTAGTAAATAAAGCGAGTGTAATATCGTCAAGCATTGAAAATCTAACGGTAGCTATCACTATTCCACGTAAATCTTTCATTTTTTCAAGAGTCAATATTTCCATACCGTCATAAAGCCTCATATCAAGCATAAAGAGCTTTTTTCCGCCGGCATTCATTAATCTTAACTTTTTAATATAGCCTGTTTTTTGATTAACGAAAGCTCCAACTATATTATCCGGCAAATTATCAATATCTTTCTGGCTATCAATTTTAACATATTTGATTATAAGATAATCACGTCTTCTGATGAGCGCATAATTGGCAAGCGAATTATCGGGCATAATCAGGGCGTAAAGATTAGGAATATTTTTTAATTGCCCTGCCAAATCTGAATAAACAGGTATATCGTCATACTTTTTTTTAGCAATATCTTCGGCGTTTACTGCAACGGAGCTTAAAAGAGGTATGCCAAAGTCTATATTTTTAATAAGTCTTTTAGTAGGTTCTTCAAAGTATGACTGTAAATAAGACGTGAAAAAGTCTTTATCGATAGCATTTGTCAGCTTTTTCACTAATTCAAAACGAGGGTGCTTCCAGCCGGCTTCTAACTGGGCTACCAAAGCTTTACTTATTCCGGTTCTTTTTGCCAGCTCATCTTGCGAAATACCGCGATATCTCCTAAGCTGTTTGAATGTATTTATTATATACGCTTCGTCATTTGTTAAATCTGGTTTTTTTCTTATCGACATAAGTGTAATTTTTTATAATTTAATGATTTTAATAATTATACCAGATTAATATTTTCTTTCCAAATAGATAGCACCGCAATAAATAGCACCGCAGGTTATATATTGCCAATAGGCAATGGGTATTTGAGCAAAAGCAAAAGCTTTTACTACCTTTTAAAAAAAATTAAAAAAAATGCTTGACATATTTTTAATTGCTTGTATAATTTTAAATGTAAGCATATTATAATAGTTATAGATAAAAATATACTTGATAGTATATAAGTATATATAGGAAGAGGTTTATTCTTTTAAAAAAGGATAAAAAATAAAAATATAATTGCGGAGAAAAAAATGATAAACGAGCTAAAAAAACAATTTACAGAAATTAAAAGTAAAATTAAGGGCATAGATAAAAAGGCGGCCGTCGATGAATATTTAAAATTAATCCGAGAAAAAACGGAAATTGAGGCTGAATTAGCCAGTGAAAAATCAAAACTATACGCCCATATCGCTAAAGAAAAAAGCAAACTTGCACGCCGGAAAAGCGACCACGAAAAATTCATTTTAGGGGGAATCGTAAAAAAATATTACGAAAATATTTCTGCCGACGAATTTGAGAAAAAGTTAATTGAATTAAGGAACTACGAAAAAGATATTACTGTTGACATGGAAAGATATTTTAAAAATTAGTATTTTAAGTCTTTTGCTCAAATACCCATTGCCTATTGGCAATATATAACCTGCGGTGCTAGTATTTTTGTTCATTAATTTTCTGGTTGGAAAGAAAAAAGAAATCTTTTTTCCAACAGGAAATTGAAATATTGATATATATACAGGAAAATAGCAATGGAAGAAGAATATAAAGGAATTAGTAAATACACAAAAAGACCGCGAACCGAAAAAATTAAATTTTACGGAATAAAAGGTATACCTCACTTTTCAAATTCTCATTCTAAAAATTATAACTGGAAAATATCGATTCTTGCAAAAAATATCGGCGGAGTTGCGAATAGGGGCAGGAGCGGTAAATTTGTTGATTATATTCGGCGAAAGGCGGAAAGTCTCATTAATGTCGGAGACATTGACGCAAAGCAACGATTTAACGAGTTGGACGATAAACTTTTATCGCGGAGAAAAAATTCGGTAATCCAACGCCGGTTAATTATTCCGGTTCCGGCGGAATTTTTAAAAGATAAAGATAAATTAATGGAGAAATTCGGCCAGCAACTACAAGATAAATACTTCGGCGCATGCTATACGTGGACGGCAAGCCTGCATAGCGGCGGAAAAGATTTTAAAAACCCTCATATCCACGTTCTATTTTCTAATTGTGATAACTATTTGCGAAATATTAGAGAATTTCATGATAAAGATTTTATCAGTTCAATAAAACACAACACAGCGCAGTTTTTCACGAAGGAACTTGGGCTTAACTGCGAAGTAGGTTTGCCGAAAATTAAGAAAGAGTTAGGTATAACCGCCGGAAAACACTATCCGCAGTGGGTTATCGGAACTTACAAGAAATATGAAAATAATCCTGAAAAATTTAAGGAATATTGCGAGAAATACAGCATTTTACAGGATTATATGGATTATCTAAAAAACAAAGAACAAATAAAAAACATAGTCGAGTTGGAAAAAAAAGAAAAAGGGATAAAGCAGAAATTCACCAAGTTTGCGGAAAAAACTAAATCAATTTTTGATAAAATTCACGGGTCGGAAGAACAGGAAATAAAAAATAAAATCAATGAAATAAAAAATAAATACAAAGGGGGAATCGATATGAATTTAGAACCTTTGAGAAATATCAATATTGGAGAATTAGCCTCGCGATTAGGCTTTGAACAGGATAAAATCGATAAAAAAGCCTATCGGCGCGGCGATTTAAAAATCAGTATAGACCCGGGGACCGGCAGATTTAACAGTTTTACAAGTCCCGATGTCAAGGGCAAAGGCGCAATTGACTTCGTCATCGCAACGGAAAACAAATCTTTTAAGGAAAGCATAGAATTTCTAAAAAACGAATACCCGGCTTTATTGTTATCAAAGCCGGTTTTTGATAAAAAAGAACCAGCGAAAGAACCGGCGCCGAAAATCCTAATTATGCCGGAGCGGGCGAAAGACGAGGCAACGGCAAAGCGCGGGATAGATTATATCGTTGGAAAAAGAAAATTAACCGACATTAAGGGACTGTTTGACAATAAACAAATCTACATCGATAATCACGGGAATGCAGTTTTTGTATGCCGTAGCGCAGACGGAGAAATCACCGGCGCCGAAATAAAAAACGAGGACTTTAAAGGAATGGCGGCGGGAACTAATAAATCTGGCGGGGCTTTTTATTTAACCCGCGGCGAAGAGCGGAGCCGCCTAATATTAACGGAGAGCGCAATTGACGCTATCAGTTGGCAGAAATTAAAGCCGTCGCAAAATAATATCATAATCGCAAGCACGGCGGGAGTTTGCACGAAACCGAACGTTTTTATCGATGATGTCCTTAAAAAGCATAATATAAAAAACGTAATAATCGGCTATGACAGCGACGCCGCCGGACAAAAAGCGGCCGCGGAACTATCGGCGGCGTTACGGGCAAAAGGAATAAACGTCGAAATCGATAAACCACGACTTAAGGACTGGAATGAATCAATTCAAGCACTTGCTAAATCACATGAGGAGTTAGCGGCGGCAAAAATAGAGCCTGACGAATTTTCTAAATCACTTAAAAACCGTAAAAATAAAGGATTTGAAAGATGAAAACGTCTATTTGGAAAGAAAAAATAGAGAATTCTTTTTAAAAACCAGAAAAATATTTAAGGGATTATAAGAATAATATTTAAAAAAAGAAATAAAAAAAAGAGGAAGGTAAAATGCAGAAAAATATTGATGTTGCGGGCGAGAAAATCGATAAAAAATCGGAAAGTTGTCAATGGTCGTGCAATGATTTTGAAAAACCCACAATGCTTACGGACGGCTTAGTTTCAAGCGGTTTTGTCAATGTGTCAATGGGGGGGCTTAGGGTAAATTTACGCCCGGAAACCCGCATAAGTTCGTCTCCAAAAAAGGCACTTAACGCCAATGCCGGTATAGGATTAAGTGGAATTTCAAAAACGGCTAACCCCCGCAACATCAATAACGGCGTGAAAAATGCTAAAAAAAGAGGAAAAAAAACCCCCCGCAAAGTCAATGCCGGTATAGGATTAAGTGGAATTTCAAAATTTTTGCCAAAAACCGATAAAAAATTGGTCAATTCTTACTTAAAAGGTCTGATTTTCTTCAAAAATTCGTTAAATTCAAGAATTTTTTCTGTAATTCCGCCGAAAGCCTTATTTTTAGAGGATTCTATAATAGCTTTTAGGGACTTAACTGATATTCCGCTTGAAATACCGTTGTTCGTTTCAATACATTTATTAAGTGCATATCTATTAAAGCTTAATGTTTCTATCGAGTTTAAAAATCAAGTAATAAAGCCGGATATTTGGGGAATTATACTTGCAACCAGCGGGGCGGCTAAAAGCTACACTGAAAGCCGTTTTGAAAATTCTATGAATATAGATAATGTATTAAACTCCGGCATAGTGTCAGCGGCGGCATTTATCGAAGAACTGTCTAAAAATAATAATTCAATTTGGATAAAAGACGAATTTGCACAGCTTTTGAAGAGTATGAAAAATCAGCCGTATATGCAGGAGTTAAAAGAGTATCTGTTAAAAATTTATGATAATAAAACGATTTCAAGAACTACGAAAAAACAGGGCGAAACAACTATTGAAGATCCGGCTATCACAATTTTAGGACTTAACGTGTATGAAACCTTTTTAAAGAATATAGACGCCGAAGATTTAATTGACGGATTTGCACAGAGATTTAATTATACTATTGCTAAACCGGACAGCGACAGGCCGCCTCTTTCCGTTCCCGTTTATGATACCGGAAAAATCGAAAAAATAATTACGGGAGCTTGGAATAAAATGCCCAAACCCGGAGAAAATAAAATATATCATATTTCTAAAAATGCCGAAAAAACCTTTGTGAATTCATTTTTAGAATTGTCCGGGACAGCTTCCGTGCCGGACAGCTTTATTCGCCGAACCCTCTATAAGTCGCTTAAATATGCGTTGATTTACCACATCATATTAGGAAAAGCCGATAAAACTAAAATAGACGATACGGACATTGCTTGGGCTATCAGGCTTGTGTCGATACATATCGAAGACGTTAAAACTATGTTGCGGGAATATAGCTTTTCGGAATTGGAAAAGAAAGTCAGCAGGGTTGAAGAACTCAAAAAAGAATTTGCCCAAAAAGGAAGAACATTAAAACCCCGTGATATTATTAGGCATTTAAATAGCATTAAAACAGTGTCGGAGGCAACAGCTATATTAAATATCGTTGTATCAGATTAATCTTTAATGGAAGATAACGAATGAAATTGGTCGGCATAGAAAAAATAGCTGAAATATTAGACGTGAATCCTAAAACGATTTACGACTGGACTTCTACCCGTAAAATTCCGCATTACAAGCTCGGTCGGCTCGTCAAATTTGACGTGGACGAGGTTATGACATGGCTTGCCACGCTTGAAATAAAACCTCACGCCGTATATAATAGGGCAACAGGCGGAAGGTCCCAAACGAGGAGGTGAAATTATGGGACTTTTCAAAAGAAAAGAAAGCCCCTATTATTTTATGAAGTTTCAGGCTAACGGAATACGCGTTTACGAATCCACCAGAACCGCGAACAGGAAACTTGCCGAACAAATCTATCTTGACCGGCGGCATGAAATTATTAATGGCATAGAGCCGGTCGTAAGAAAAGAGCCGGTAAGGGATTACACTTTTTCGGAGTTGGCGGATAAGTATTTGGAATGGTGCAGCGGCAGACAAAAATCTTTCAGTCGTAAAAAAGTAATTGTGAAAATTCTTAATAATTACCTTAAAAACAAGCTAATTCAGGATATAAGTATCGAAGAACTTGAAATAATTCAAAGCGATTATATTAAAACTAAACATTCAATCAACTACGTTAATAATATAATCAAGATACTTAAAGCCATGTTTACGAAAGCTTACGACTGGGAACTGATAGACGAAGACGTCCTAAAGCGGGTCCGGAAAGTAAAACAGCTAAAAGGCGAAAATAAACGGCTTAGATATCTATCCGAAGAAGAGGCCGAAAGGCTTATATCGCACTGCGAACCTTATTTAAAGCCTGTAGTGATAACGGCGTTAAATACCGGAATGCGTAAATCGGAAATATTGCATTTAACTTGGGACAGGGTAGATTTAAAGAACCGGTTAATCCTTTTAGATAAGACGAAGAACGGCGAACGTCGGGAAGTGCCGATAAATAATACCCTGTTTCAAACATTATCCGGGCTTACAAGGCATTTAAAATGCGGCTACATATTTTATAATCCCGATACGTTAAAGCCGTATTACGACCTTAAAAAGAGCTTCGGCAAGGCATTAAAAAAAGCGCATATCCTTGACTTCCGGTTTCACGATTTAAGGCACACCTTCGCAAGCCGGCTCGTGATGAAAGGGGTTGACTTAACGACCGTTAAGGAGCTGTTAGGACATAAATCAATTACTATGACTTTAAGATACAGTCATTTAGCTTCGGCGCATATCCAAAATGCCGTGAATATTTTAGACGAGCGTTGCAAAATCGTTGCAGTAGATAGTAAAGAAAAAATCCTTAAATTATGAAAGGCTTATAAAACGTGGTGCGTCCAGCAGGATTCGAACCTGCGACCCACAGCTTAGAAGGCTGTTGCTCTATCCAACTGAGCTATGAACGCATAAAAGATGAAATTATATTCCTTTAAATAATATCATTTATCCTAATTTCTGTCAAATCGACGGCCTTTAAATCCTTCCTATATAAACCGTTAAATCCAATTTGTAACATTAATTTAACAAAAACTTAATATAATCGAAACAAAACTTTCATAATATAGAAACATTAAAAAAATATAATTGAATTATATTAGAAATTAATTTAATTATAAAAACAAAAAATTATGAAAAATAAATATTTATTAATATTGTTTTTTATTATCCGGTGCTTGTTTTTAAATGCAGATATAGCTTTCGGTGATTCGATATATAACAACGCTAAAAACAATAATTTAAATATTTTGCTTAAAAAATACGATATCAGCCTCGCTAAGCCGGAAATTATTCCCGTGAATAGCAATATTAATAAAAAAACGGTTCAAAGGAGGACCGTACGCCCGAATCATATCCCCAAATATAGATACATATATAATAAATATAATAAAAGAGTCGAAAAGCATCATTTAGCCGGTTTTCTTATGCA
>JAJZJD010000086.1 GCA_021828445.1 bacterium | reverse complement strand
GAAAAAAGGAATCAAAGTTTCCAAAGTTTCCTTACCGTAACCGGCGGTGACAATCCCATTCTATCCAACTGTTGGGTCAATTTTAAAAACAAACATCAAATACCGCAGGGTTTTTATAAAATCAAAAAGTAAAATTATCTATGAAGATTTCGATATATAATTATATATATTGTTAACTTTATCTAAAACCCTTTTGCTTTCATTATTAACTTCCATTTTATCCGACATAAAATCATCGGCTATATTAAGCGCCGTCAAAACGGCAACGTTAAAAGAATCGACCGACTTAGTCCCTTTGACTACTTCATCCGCTTTGGCGTTTACGTATGAAGCAAGCCGTTCTAAATATTTTCTATCTTTATCGCTGTTTAAAATAAACTTATGATTCAAAATCGTAAGTTCGACTAATTCGCTCATAACTGTATCGTTTCTAAGCTATTTAATATGCCGTCTATTTTTTTTATTACCGAATCGTTTTCGGCTTCATTTTGGGCAATTATATCCTTTAGCTTATTAATCTCGTCATCTTTATATTTAACCTCCGTTAAAAGTTTATCCCGTTCTATTTTTAATTTTTCGAACGATTCCTTAATCAGAATAACTCTTTCTTCTATAGCGCTAAGGTTGTTAATGTCCATTTTTTGAGTTCCAGAAAATAATTCATTCATAAATTTAATTAATTATGTTATTTACGTTTACGTATCAAGCCGAAGTATAAAGATGGGCATAAGGCCTTGCGCTTGAAGGCACTATCTTATAAAAAGGCTTGCCGGTAATTTCCTCCGAAGAAATATTAAAACTATCGGCATAATCGATTAAATATTTTTTTAAAAAATTCATATCGTTTTCGTCCGCCTCATAGAGTTCCACGTCTTTCGAATATTTAGAAAAATCTATTTTTTTTCTGAGATATATAGCGCCTCCGTGCATACCGGATGCAAAATACTCGCTGTCGAATTCATCGGAATCGTTAAGCCCTAATAATACTATTATGCCCCCCGCCATATATTCGGCAAAAAAACTTCCGACTTTTCCTCCTATGATAATAATAGGCAGTTGCTCATTATAACCTTTCATATGTATTCCTACTCTATAGCCGGCATTGCCGAGAATATAAATTTTTCCGCCTCTCATTCCGTATCCTACAACGTCTCCCGCGTCTCCCTTTATTAATATTTTACCGGCGTTCATAGTATTGCCGATATTATCCTGCGCGTTATTGTTTGCAATTAAAGTCGGACCGTCCATAAAAGCTCCGAGATCGTTCCCCGGAATACCGTTTATATTAATGACGACGTCGTCTCCTTTAATCCCGTCTCCTATATAATATTGTCCATTGACGTTTTCAAGAAAAAATTTTTTAATACCTTTTTTAATTCCTTCTCTTATCAACCGGTTAAGTTCTTTATAGTGCATTCCGGCGGCATCTATAGTTATCATATCTTTATTAACGCTCCTTCCTTATTTTTAAAAATATATTATAATCCCGCATGTTTAATTCCAAGAGCATTTAGTTCGGCGTCCGTTAATTCGATGCCTCTCAATCTTTCTCTGGAGCCCCGCAGACTTTCAATGGAATTAACTCCCATTGCTCCCAAAACTTCCTGAATTTCATGGCTCCATGCAGAAATTAGATTGTATAATCTCTCTCCATAAATTTCCGGGTCCAGTCTCCTTACAAGTTCAGGCCTTTGCGTGGTAATTCCCCAGCTGCAGTTTCCGGTATTGCACTTGCCGCATACATGGCATCCCATAACTACGAGAGCGGCGGTTCCTATGGCAACCGCATCCGCGCCTAAAGCAATGGCTTTTACGGCATCGGCGCTTGACCTGATGCTTCCGGCGGCTACAAGCGAAGCCTCGTTCCTTATACCCTCTTCTCTGAGTCTTTCATCGACTTGAGCAAGAGCAAGTTCGATAGGTATGCCGACATGGTCTTTAATTATATTGGGGGCTGCCCCAGTTCCTCCGGTATAACCGTCTATATAAACAATATCTGCGCCCGCCCTGACGATTCCGCTTACTATAGCGGCTATGTTATGTACCGCCGCTACTTTAACGGATACGGGTTTTTCATAATCGGTGGCCTCTTTAACGGCGTAAATAAGCTGCCTTAAATCTTCGATAGAGTAAATGTCATGATGCGGGGCAGGGGAAATTGCATCGGTTCCCACGGGAATCATTCTTGTTTTAGATATATCCGCGCCGATTTTCTCGCCGGGAAGATGTCCGCCTATACCCGGCTTTGCACCCTGTCCTATTTTTATTTCTACCGCCACTCCGCTGTTCAGATAGTCCCTGTGAACGCCGAATCTCCCCGAAGCGACCTGAACTATGATGTTCTTGCCGAACGGAACCAAATCGTCGTGCAATCCTCCCTCGCCGGTGTTCATAACGATTCCTAAAGCTCTGGCGGCTAAAGCCATCGCTTTTTGCGCGTTAAGAGAGATAGAACCGTAAGACATTGCTCCAAAAACAAACGGGGTCTGCAATTCTATTTGCGGAGGCATTTTTGATTTTAAAATCGGTTCGCCGGTTTCATCAAAATCTATATCCAGTTTTGAAGGCTTTTTACCGAGATAAGTCCTTAGCTCCATAGGTTCGCGCAGAGGGTCTATTGAAGGATTGGTAACCTGACAGGCATCCAAAAGTATATGGTCAAAATATTTTTTATATTTAAAAGTGGTTCCCATACCGGATATAACGATTCCACCGGTTTCCGACTGCCTCCATATGTTTTTTATAAGGCTTTCCTGCCAATTTGCATTTTCTCTGATGACCGTAGGATTTTTGACTATGGATATAGCTCCTTCCGGACAATATGTGTAGCATCTGCCGCAGGCTACGCATTTAGTATGGTCGGAAATAATCTTATCGCCGCCGAAGCTGTATGTTCCCCAACCGCAATTTTGTATGCACCTTTTGCACCTGACGCATTTATTATGGTCTATGAGCGCTAAATATTCGGATTGTATATTGGAAAAAGAGGATTTTGTCATAAACTAATCAATCCTCCTTTTTGAGCTTTTTGCTGTAGTTTTTCTTCAAACTCTACCATAACGGGCTCTCCCGCTTTAGGCGACCATACGATATCCGGAGACGGGCATACGGCTCTTATTGCGGCTTCCTCCGATGCGACATAAGTAAAATCGCCCATAGCGGCGGCAACGAGGGGCCTGAGTTTTATTCTATCATTCATAGCGACCATACCTTTAGAATATCCGAATACAATGGCGAAAGGTCCGTTTAAAAGCGCGCTGCCGTAAATCTGCCTTAATGCGGTATATAACTCCTTTTTATCGCCGTCCATTTTGTCTATTTTCTGATAGAACGGCGAGGCAAGAACCGACAAGGCTACGCGAACCGGAAGTTTATGCTTTCTGATAAGAAGGTCTAAGATATATGTTATTACTTCGGTATCCGTCCTGAGCGCAAGA
>JAJZJD010000008.1 GCA_021828445.1 bacterium | reverse complement strand
CAAATTTGTCTCATTATCGATTTTAAGTTTGTAATTTATTAGTAAAATTAATAAGTTATAAATTTAGGTTTCTACCTTGACACGGTAGGGGTCGGCGGTTCGAGACCGCCCGTGCCTACCAGATAAAACCGCAGTAAATAAGCATTTACAGACATCATTAAGAAATTTTATATTGATTATATTTTATTTTCATTTTTTAATTAGGTTGAAAACAAATTTTTAATATTTTTTTATTATATTAAAAAGAATACCCTAATCCTATGCTGTATATGATTTCATTTGTTACGCTGTTTGGTTCCCAATTTTCAGACAATTGATATCCTGTGTATATTCCATCCTGATATTTATTTGTTATATATGTATAAATTGAAGATTGTCCATATTTAAATCTTTCATATTTTACATTTCCAAAAATATTAAAATGGCTGTAAAATCTATAATTCAATCCCGCTATGATATTGTATATTGATTTTGAGCCCAAATCCCAAGTTGTATCTGCATAAGAATAAGACCATGTATTTGTAAGCGTGTTATAATTTGCCAAGGTCGTATCTACTTCGTTTGCCTGTATTTGGGCATCAAATGTTGTTCCGTAAGAAAATCCTACATCTCCCACAAGTTTCGAGGTAAAAGCATATTGCCCTAAAATTCCTATCATAGCTATCCAATTTGAATAATGTTCGTTTTGACCGCTATTACCCCCTATATTATCCCTTTTCCATATATGCCATCCTAATTCTCCATAAGGAGTAATAACAAAATTATTTGTAATAGGAATCATATAGCCTAATTTATAATTAAAATTATATATTTTACTGCTTGTTGTATTTATTACAGAGCCAAAAACGCCCCCCTGTTTTGAGCCTGTATAAGTGTCGTTTCCTGAATAATAACTAAAATTTGCTTCATTATAAAAATGATAAAATGTATTTGAAAGACTTATCTTAAATCCGTTTAAAAAACCGTTTTCCGTATCTAAATATTTATCAGGACTGCCGCCGTTGAGTGATAAACTGTAGCCGTTATTTGCGTATTCTCCGTAATTTAATCCCAAATCGGAATACGAAACGCTTAACATGTTATTTACCGAAAGAATTGCCGGATTAATATTATGCGGGAATAGCTCGTAGTTTGAATTATTAGAGTTTGAATTATTTTGCGTTGTATTTTGCAGGGCATTAACCGTTTTATTCGGCTTATAACCTTCAGGATACCCGTATTTTGACATTCCCTGCGCATAAACATTAAAGCAGCTAAACATAAGCGTTATCGAAATAATTAAAAATAAAATCTTTTTCATCTGTCCTCCAAAATTGATATCTTATTTGTATAAAATCTATAAAATTAAAAGTTTTCATAAATTTATTATTTTATCCACCTGTTAATTTTTAAATATTTTAACAGATTATAACATTTTTTTTAAATATTTCCAAATTTCAAGGATAGCTTATAAATAAGAGAATAAAATATGATAGAATTAAAGGATAAAAAGACCTTGCTAACGAATTGTTCCGGCTCATCCTAAAATTATAAGTGACCGTATTGACATAACGGACGCTTGTTTTTTTATTGCATTATATTACTAAATATAAAATATAGAAGATATTAAGCGTTGCAAATGAATCAAATCAATATTCAATATCACAAAACAAAAATCGGAGAACTAATATTGGGTTCTTTTGATTATCGTCTATGCCTGCTTGATTTCAGATATAGAAAAATGAGGGCAACTGTTGACAACAGGGTAAAAATTGGGCTTAAAGCTGACTTTTTAGAGCAGAATGACGCAACACTAATAAAAGCAAAAGAACAACTTGATGAATATTTGGCGGGAAACAGAAAGGAATTCGACATTCCATTGTTAATGATCGGAACCTATTTTCAGAAGAGCGTTTGGAATGAGTTGATAAAAATACCCTACGGCACTACTTCAACCTATTTGCAATTAGCAAAAAATATAAACAATACAGAAGCTGTTCGTGCAGTAGCCAATGCTAATGGGGCAAACGCTATTGCTCTTGCAATACCATGCCACCGGATTATTTGCAGTAACGGCGATTTAGGCGGTTACGGAGGCGGATTAACGGCAAAGAAGCACTTGTTAAATCTTGAACAAAGTAATGCGTATAAATTTTATGCCAATTTGTCATAAATATTTATGCCAAATTGGCATAAAATAAATTTGAATTTTAAAAGATGATTTTAAAAATTTAATTAATTCATTATCTTAATGTTAATTTTCAAAATGGCACACTTATTGCAATATTTTATATTTTAGATAAGCATGCAGAAGTATATGAATATACTAAGTTATATAATATAAAATTATTCAATATAAAAATATTTAAAACAAAACAATAAGGAGAGTAAATTATGTCTGACAAATTAGCGATTATTATCGCATCCGAAGAGTATGAAAAATCACACGTAGCTTCGATGATTGCGTCGGTTGCGGCGGTTTCGGGAGTCGAGGTTTCCATTTTCGTAACTATGAATGCGGTTTACAATTATTTAAAAGAAACGGTGGAAAAGAAAAATTTTACCGGCGGAAAACTTTACGAACAGATAAAAGAAAAAAAGGCAACAATGTTTTACGAACTGTTTGATCAGGCGAAAATGTTGGGCGGACTTAAAATTTATGTTTGTTCGATGGTAATGGATATTCTTAAAATCGAAAAAGAAGATTTAATAGACATAGTCGATGATCACTTAGGTCTTGCGGCATTTTTAGGTATTATGGAAGGCGCCGAAACGATAACTTTTTAAAAATGGACGGCAAAAGTTTTAAAAATTCAATAAATTAAATTAAAGTAATTTTAAAAATAATTTCAAATTAGATTCATAAAATAATATAAAAATATTTAAGGAGGTATTTAGTAATGACAGAAGAAGAATTGAAACAGATTAAACCTACGGTTACGGTAGATGCAAGAGGAACATATTGCCCAGGTCCTCTTATGGAGTTGATAAAAGAAATAAGGCAGCAGCCGGTAGGTTCGATAATAGAACTGATTTCGGGCGATGCGGGAAGCGCTAAAGACGTTCCTGAATGGCTGAACAAGGTAAAACAGGAGTTTCTGGGAGTTATTCCCGGAGACGGATATTGGCGCATTTTTTCTAAAAAAGTTAAAGATATGTAAAAATTAAAAATATTTTGTTTGCTTTAAATTTAAATTAATTAAATTAATTTTTAAATTTTAATCTTTAAGGAGGCAGTTATGTCAAAAAGAGTAGTTATAGTCGGAGGAGGAGTTGGTGGAACTATTATTGCAAATTTACTTGCAAAGAAAATGCGTCCAGAACTTAAGAAAGGCGAGCTTGTAATTGACGTCATTTCTGATAAAGCCGAGCATTTTTATCAGCCGGGTCTTTTGTATATGCTGTTCGGCATGAAACACTACGAAGAGCTTGTAAGAAACGAAATTGATTTGCTCGACCCGATGGTAGCGCTGCATCTTCACCCTGCAATTAAAATAGATAAAGACAAAAACGAAGTTCATCTTAAAAACGGAGTTATAATTAAATACGACATATTGGTTCTTGCGACGGGCTCCAGACCGGCTCCGGAAATGATACCGGGCTTGAAAGAAGGCGGAAACTGGTTCTACGAATTAGAAGCCTGCAGAAAACTTCGCCATGAATTAATGACTTTTAAAGGCGGAAAAATTGTTTTGACTATCGGACTTCCCCATAAATGTCCTGTCGCTCCGCTTGAAGTTTCCTATATGATGGACGAATGGTTCAGGCAGAGAGGCTTAAGGGATAAGGTGGATTATACTTATACATATCCTATCGGCAGACTTCACGGACTTGAGCCGGTTGCGCATTTTGCCGCTAAAACGTTCCCGAAACACGGAATAAACAGTGAAACGTTATTTAATATGAAAGAAGTTGACCCTAACAAAAAAACGGTTACAAGCCTTGAGGGCGTGACATTGAAATATGATATTCTCATTACCATTCCGCCCCATAAAGGAGCCCAGGTTATCGAAGATTCCGGTTTAGGTCAGAACGGTTTCGTGCCTACCGATAAATTTACTTTAAAAATGGAAGGTTCGTCAAATATTTACGTAGTAGGCGATACTACTAATCTTCCGATAAGTAAAGCAGGTTCTACCGCCCACTTTGAATCGGACATCATAGTCGAAAATATCGCTTCCGAATTAAGAAACGGTTTAACGCCGTTCAGATATGACGGAAAGGTTTTCTGCTTTATAGAAACAGGCTTAACAAAAGCCACTTATATCATGTTCGATTACAATAATCCGCCGAATCCTGTGGCTCCGTCGGCTCTTATACACTGGTTTAAATTAACCTATAATAAAGTTTACTGGCTTACCCCGATGGGAATTCTTTAATTTAATGTCGTAAAAGGAGGCAAATTATGGCTGAAAATGAAACAATAGACGTCGGTGCCGCCCTGACTAATAAACTCAAGGAAAAGCCGCAAGCTTTAGAGCATTTGTTAAATATTATCGATAGATTGGATACTCTTGACGAGTTCAGCGCAATGCTGCAAGCTCAGAAAGACGGAGCTACCGATATGATGGTCCAGAGAGTCGCGGATAACATTACCACGGGTCTTTCTATTATGGACAGTTTTTCAGGCGATGAGCAGTTGTCTATGATTAAGGCTGCAGGCAATAATGCCGAAAGCCTTAAAAAGAGCATTGAAACGATTGCGGAACTCGAGAAATCAGGCACGCTTCAGTCGCTTAAAGATATGGGCGATTTCGTAGCCGGTTTCAGCAAAGGCATGACGGATTCGATGGTCGAACGTATGGCCGGCACGGCTGAAAAATTAACGGAACTTACCGATTCTCTTGCAGACGAGAATATGGCAGGTTTAATAAAAAAAGTACAGCATGTATCCGATGCTCTTGGAACGTCGCTTGATAAAATTGCGGAACTCGAGAAATCGGGTACGCTGCAATCGCTTAAAGATATGGGCGATTTCGTAGCAGGTTTCAGCAAAGGCATGACGGATTCGATGGTCGAACGTATGGCCGGCACGGCTGAAAAATTAACGGAACTTACCGATTCTCTTGCAGACGAGAATATGGCAGGTTTAATAAAAAAAGTACAGCATGTATCCGATGCTCTTGGAACGTCGCTTGATAAAATTGCGGAACTCGAGAAATCGGGTACGCTGCAGTCGCTTAAAGATATGGGCGATTTCGTAGCAGGTTTCAGCAAAGGCATGACGGATTCGATGGTCGAACGTATGGCCGGCACGGCTGAAAAATTAACGGAATTAAGCGATATTATGGCTAACTATAACTTAAAACCGTTGTTAGATATGGGCGAATCCTTTATTAACAGCGGCACATTAGACGATCTTATAGAATTGGCTAATGCGGCAGCTGCCGCAAGGAGAATGCTTACGGACGGATTAGTCGACAGGGTCGTAAATACGGCGCAGGCAATGGTTGAAGCCATCATGACGCAGGTTGATGTTAAAGAAGTTATAAAATCTATCAATCGTTCAACTATTAAAACAATAAATAATGCCGAAGAAGAGAAATATGCAAAAGGAGGTATTTTGTCGTTATTATCTATGGCAAAAAACCCTGAAATAATGCAGGGTCTTAAATTTATGATGCTGTTATCTAAAAATTTAACCAGCGATATAAAAGAACATGCAGATGATATATTTATTTCAGGTGAGATTGCCAAAAAAGAATTCGTAAAATTATAATATAATCTTATTTTTCGATGCATTCTCTCGAATGAGCGCTGCATACGAAGATAAAGATAAGCGGCGTTAGAGTGTTGAGATATTACATAAAAGGCTATTAACAATATTATTATTGTTAATAGCCTTTTATTTTTTTAAAATTTTATTTAAGTTTGTAATTTTGAACAACAACTTTAATCATGTGATAGAAAATATTTAAATATTTAATATTTTACGTAATTCTGCATAAAAGGCATACGTTTATATATCTGTTTTTGCAGAAATGATAACTTTTCGATTAAAACCTCAATTTCCGAATTGTAATTACGCTTGGGCAGGGATCCGAAAAACTATTGCAGGATTTAGAAGAAACAAAAATATTTAAAATTAAAATAAAAAATGGTATGATAATGGGGTATAATTTATAGCAATTATTATAACTTCAGGTTAAATTATAAATAAATTATAAAGTTAAAGAGCAATAATACCCGAAGCAAGTTTGATATTTATGAAAAATATAGCGGTTTTAATTAAGTATAAGGAGAGGCATTCCGAAGGTTTAAGAATTTCTGCGGGATTAAGCCTTCTCGGGGATAAAGTAGATATTTTTATTTTAAACGAAGATTTCAATATAAACGATCTGCCTGTTGTAAAGAATCATCTTGAAATGATTAAATCTGTGGGTATAGGGCTGTATTCAAATTTTAAAAAAGAAGACTTTAGCTTTATTTCCGATTTAGACATAGGAAAAAAAATGTTAAAATACGATATCGTATTTTTTTATTAATATGAAAATTTTATATTTAATGAAAGAAAAAATTGACGGGGATTTAGCGAAATCTTTTAGCAGTGTCGTAGCCGCTCAAAAATCCGAGGGTAACGAGGTTTTAGTAATTAATCTTTGGGAAATAGACGGTGGCGGTTACGATTCTGTTTTGGATAAAATTTTTGAATACGATAAAACGGTATGCGTTTAATTTTAATAAAAATCTCAATTAAATAAAAATATAAAAAGGAGGAATACAATATTTATGGATTATGGAATGCAAAACAGACTTTCCCGCATTATTAAGCCGAAAGATGGAAAAACCGTTATGCTTGCCGTAGATCACGGCTATTTCATGGGGCCTACCGCAGGCCTTGAAAATATAAAAAAATCTATTTCTCCTCTTTTAGAATATGCAGATTCTCTCATGCTGACGCGCGGTGTTTTGAGAACCCAGATTAATCCCGAAATAGATATTCCGGTCGTTTTGCGCGTAAGCGGCGGAACGAGCATACTTAAAGACGACCTTTCAGACGAAGATATAACCGTTTCAATGGAAGATGCCGTCAGATTAAACGTCTGCGCCGTCGCCTTATCTGTTTTTATCGGTTCGAGCAATGAAAAGCAGGGCATAATCAATCTTTCGAAATTAGTCGATAAAGGCAATAAGTACGGTATACCGGTACTCGCGGTTACCGCCGTCGGCAGAGAAATGGCGAGGGATGCCCGTTATCTGTCTCTTGCCGTAAGGATAGCCGCAGAAACCGGAGCAAGCATAGTAAAAACTTATTACTGCGAGGATTTTAACAGGGTAATAGAAACGTGCCCCGTCCCCGTCGTAGTTGCGGGAGGAAAAAAGACCGGCGAACTAGAAGCGCTCAAACTGGCATATAACGCGGTTAAGCATGGAGCTGCCGGCGTAGATATGGGCAGAAATATATTTCAGTCCGAAAAACCTATAAATATGATTAAAGCGGTAAAAGAAGTAGTTCACGGCGGCATGCCTCCTGAAGACGCGTACGGTAAAATATATAATATATAATAGTTTTGTGAATAATTTAAACAGCGAAAAAAGTTCTTATTTAAGGTCTGCCGTTCATCAGCCGGTTAACTGGTATCCATGGTGCATGGAGGCTTTTGAAAAAGCTAAAGAAAAAGATTTGCCGGTTTTATTAGATATAGGCGCAGTCTGGTGCCACTGGTGCCATGTAATGGATTCCGAATCTTACGAAGACGAGGAAACTGCGGTTATAATCAATGAACATTATATTGCTATTAAGGTTGACAAAGACGAAAGACCGGATATAGATTCCCGCTATCAAAAAGCCGTAAGCGTGTTTTCCGGTACCGGAGGATGGCCTCTTACCGCTTTTTTAACCTGCGACGGTAATTTTTTTTACGGCGGAACGTATTTTCCTAAAGAGCCGGCTTACGGCATGCCCCCATATAAATCCGTTTTAATTGAAATTGCAAAATATTACCGCGATAACAAAGAGGCGGTTTTTAATCAAAGTTTAGATTTTTTTAAAAGAATTTCAAGCGATGCGAATAAGTTTTCTATATTTAATATAAATATTAAAAGAATTAACGATTCTATAAAAAAAGATAATTCGTTAAACATAGAATACGTAAAAAAGTTTATAAACGAAGCATCTTATGAGTATAAACTCCATTTTGACGATGCAAACGGCGGCATAGACGAATCCCCTAAATTTTTTTATTTCTCCGCGCTGGAACTTCTCGCTCTTGATTATATAGCGAACAGGGACAGGGATTCTTTAAATAAAGGAACTTATACTCTAAATAAAATTGCATCCGGCGGAGTACTCGACCATGTAGGAGGCGGTTTTCACAGATACTCTACGGACAAGAAATGGATAGTTCCCCACTTTGAAAAACTGGCGGAAATTAACGCTCAGGCTTTAAGAACATATTCCTTATATTACAGGTTAACTAACAATAAAGCATTTCTTAACGTTATAAATAAAACGTTAGATTTTATAACGGGCGAGCTTTATGACCGCATAAACGGCGGCTTTTATGCAAGCGTCGATGCCGATACAGGAGACGAAGACGACGGAAAATTTTTTACCTGGTCGTATAACGAGTTCAGGGAAATTTTTTCCGGTAGAGAAGAATTTAAAGCGGCGGCGGAAATGTTTAATCTAAATAAAGAAGGAATTATGCATAATAACAAGACAGATTACGATAGCGCCGGCGAATATTCCGGTCCCCAGCCTGACATCGCTTATGAACCGGGCGAAATTCCTAACGTATTATATTTAGGCGATAATTTTGAATATATCGGCGGTAAAATTTACGAATCGGCGATTTTAAAATTAAAAAATTTTAGGGACAGGAGAAAAAAACCTTACACCGACAGAGTAAAATATTCTTCCTTAAACGGTAATATAATATATTCTATTACCGAGTTGAGCAAAATTTTTAATCCTTTTGATTTAAACAGGCAGAAATTAAATAAGATAGGAGAAAAGTCCATAAAGCTTTTTATGGATATTTTTGATAAAAACGGCGACGTAGGCAGATTTATAGGCGAAGCGGGCGGTTCCGTTTTGGAAGATAATGCTTATATAGTACTGGCATTAATCGGTTTATTTGAAACTACGTCAAATCCTGAATATTTTATTTACGCAAAAAAAATTGCCGAATATACTATAAAAAATTTTTACGATTCGGAAAGAGGCGGTTTTTTCGATATACAGCATACGACGAAAAGCTCAAAGATAGGTTATCTCTCCTATAAAGAAAAAAATATAGCCGATTACGGCGGCTGTTCGCAAAATGCGTCTGTTTTGCTTGCTATGTCGAAACTTTATATTCTTACCGGAGAGGTTCAGTTTAAAAACGTCATTTTAAAATCTTTCGAATACTTTATAAACGAAGCGAGTATGCTTAAACATAACGCTTCGGGATATCTTGCCGGTTTAATATATTATGCTGACAAAACCAAGGTTAACGTAATAGTCGGAAGATATAACGATAAAGCCGTAATAGATTTTTATTCTATATATGGGGAACTTAATACTTCCGATAAATTAAAAACAGCCTTTAATTCTTTTAATATTTTTATAGATGCGGGCAACAAAGAAATTATAGATATTTATTCGGGCTTTACAGGCTATCAAAAAGGAGATGCGCTTATTTTGGAAGAAGTAAGAAATGCTATATCCGAATACGGCAGAATGAAAAAACCTTTAGTATTTATGTGCGGCGACAAATCCTGCAATACAAAAATTTTATAAAAAACCTGAAAAAAAATTACTATTACTCTTGACATAAATTAATATTTTGTAGTAATATACTCTACTAAGAATAATAAAATACGCAAAAACGTTATATAAAGGAATAAAAAGTTTAACGTTTAACTGTTTAAAAGCAGGAGAAGTCGTCATGAAAAAGGTATTGGCTTTGTTTGTTTTTTTAACAATACTTTTTATTTTAAACTTAAATGCTTATTCTTATATTAACGTAATTACCGTCAGTCCGGGAGCAACGCTCGGTCAGATTGCCGACAACTACAATACCTCGGTAAGCTCTATAATGTCTTTAAACGGACTTCACAACTACGTCATATATCCGGGCGAAAAATTAAAAGTTCCCGCAAACGGTTCTTATCAACCGTCACCGCAGTACGGTCATTATACCGTTCAATTCGGCGACACCCTTTCCTTAATAGCCCAGAAATACGGCACTTCTATTGCCGAACTTAGGAATCTTAATCATCTTTATTCAAACGTAATAAGAACGGGAGCGGTACTTACCGTTCCGCTCGGAAATAATGCCGGAAACGCTGCCGTTACACAGGCGGTTGCATATATTACCGTCAGTCCGGGAGCAACGCTCGGTCAGATTGCCGACAACTACAATACCTCGGTAAGCTCTATAATGTCTTTAAACGGACTTCACAACTACGTCATATATCCGGGCGAAAAATTAAAAGTTCCCGCAAACGGTTCTTATCAACCGTCACCGCAGTACGGTCATTATACCGTTCAATTCGGCGACACCCTTTCCTTAATAGCCCAGAAATACGGCACTTCTATTGCCGAACTTAGGAATCTTAATCATCTTTATTCAAACGTGATAAGGCAGGGAGCGGTACTCATAGTTCCTGAAAGTTATAGAAAAACTTCTCCTTATAGAACCGCGGTAAATAACTACGTAAAAAATCATAAATACGATTATTACGGAAATAAAAACGTTTCTAAAAAACCAGCCTATCAGGTAGCAACTTTTAAAGTCGTTAATTCAAAAAGATGTTCTTTGAACGGCAGCGAATCCGCAGGTAAAAAAACGGACGGCATAGATAATTTAAATATTGGAAAAAAAATAGTAGATATAGCTTATAAATATCAAGGCGTACCTTATGTATGGGGCGGCACTACGCGCTCAGGCATGGACTGCTCAGGATTTGCCCAGCATGTTTTCGGCAAAATCGGCATAGATTTGCCGAGAACGGCGGCTGAACAGGCAAGGCTGGGCAAGTATGTTCCAAAAAATAAATTAAAGCCCGGCGACCTTTTGTTCTTCAGAACTTATGCATCTTATATTTCCCACGTAGGAATATACATAGGCCACGGTAAGTTTATACAGGAGAATTCAGGAGCCGGTATGGTAACCGTTAACAGCTTAAACAACGAGTATTTTGAAAGAACATATGCTTTCGCAAAATCCATTAAATAATCGACTTAAAAAATAAACTCCCGATAATTTAAAAAATTAAAAGGAAAAATTAAAGAGGATAATAAATATACAATGTTTAATTTTAACAACTGGTATGCGCCTAATCCGATAGTCTATATAGGATCGCTTCCCGTTCACTGGTACGGAATATTAATTGGAATAGGCTTTATAGTAGGTATAGCCATTGCTTATTTTAGGGCTAAGTCGTGGGGAGAGGATCCTGAAAATATAATAAATATTATGGTTTTTGCCATACCCGTATCGATAATTTTCGCGCGTCTTTATTATGTGGTTTTTGCCTGGGGTTATTACGCAAATAATCCTATGAGTATTTTTTACATTTGGCAGGGAGGGCTGGCAATTTA
The DNA here is from genome assembly GCA_021828445.1 of bacterium. Taxonomy (GTDB): domain Bacteria; phylum SZUA-79; class SZUA-79; order Acidulodesulfobacterales; family Acidulodesulfobacteraceae; genus Acidulodesulfobacterium_A. The sequence continues at coordinate 8,938 of JAJZJD010000008.1, read as the reverse complement.
CGGCGGAGAAATAGGCGGACTTTTAACCCTTTATTTATATACCCGGATTAAAAAACTTAATATATGGCGCTATATAGACATGCTTGCACCGAGCCTTCTTTTGGGGCAGGCGATAGGCAGATGGGGAAATTTTATCGACCAGCAGGCTTTCGGCTATCCGGTCAAGTGGGGGCTTCCCATCGCAAAAGCTTTGCGTCCGGTTAATGCCTATACGCCCAAGCGCTTAATATTCGGATTATGGGGTTATCCTTTTCAAACCGCTTATCCGAAAAACCTGACTATGTATTCTCATTTTGAGCCGTCTTTTTTCTTTGAATCTGTTCCCGATTTTTTAGGTTTTATTTTTTTAATGTGGCTTTCAAGAAAAAAACCGAAAGTAGCCGGAAAAATATTAATAGGTTATTTAATATGGTACGGAATTACAAGATTTTTTACCGAAGGTACGAGAATAGACAGTTTATGGCTCGGAAACAGCATAAGGGTATCTCAAGTGCTTAGTATGTTTGCCGTAATAATTTCGATAGCAGTCATAATTTACAGACACTATAAATATAAAGATATTCAAGATACGGCGAAAATCTAAAACGCCAGCCGGTCTTATCGGAAAACGAAAAAGTCAGATTAATTTTACGCAACATCTTTTCTCGTTAATCAACTTTTTCGTATGCGTAAAAAAATCTGACACCTTTTTCTCCGTCATTGCGAGCGGCAGCGGACGGAGTCTATCGAAGCTCACCAATCCTTTAAAGTTAATTCTCGCGTTACATCTTTACCCTTACCATTACTCCGTTGACTTTTTCGGCGGGAAGTTTGTAAAACCTGACGAATGAAGGGGACAATTTTTTAATCAGCGCGAATATCTTCCATAATATGTTATTGCTTACTATTTCCTCGAACCCGTAAAATATGACTGTTTCGTCGATATTATATTTTTTCAGTATGGCTTCGACGTCCACTACTTCCGAATAGCCTGCTCTTATAAGAAACTGGCTGAGTCCCGGAGATACTTCGTTTTTCAGCGTGCTGTCGATTCCGTAAGGTTTTTCCGTTCTTTCGATCGAAACGAAAATATTTCTTTCATAGATAATATTATTGCTAAACATTGTTTTGACTATATATGGCGATACTTTATCGGAAAGACTGGCAAAAAAAAGCGACGTTCCGGCAAGTTTGGAAAAATTTTTATAACGGTGTTCGTATTCTTTTAAAAATATATCAAAATCCGTCATTTTGTAAATCGAGTGCAATTTTTTTTGACCGTTTGTATATATCATGATTATAACAAAAGGTATCGTTGCGATTATAAGCGCAAAATAACCTCCCTGCAGGGTTTTATAAAGCAGGTTTGAAGTTAAAAACATAATGTCGGCAAATGTTGTTATAATAGAAATTAAAAGCATAAAATATCTGCGTTTGTGAAAAAAATGTATATTAATTAAAATTCCCGTAAAAGTCATCGTTCCGCTGACTGCAAGTCCGTATGCCATAGCAAGGTTATTAGACGTCCTGAATATTAGTATAGCCGCTAAAACGCTGACAAATAAAAACCAATTAGCAAAACTTATATATATCTGCGACTGAATTTCGCTGGAATTGTAGTTTATTTTTAATAACGGAATAATTCTGTTGTTAATAAGCTGATAAACTATGGAAAATATTCCGCTTATAACCGCTTGAGACGCTATTATCGTAGCCGCAATACTTAAAATAAGAATAGGCGTGTAAAATATATGCGATTGCGAATAAAGCATCATAAAAAAAGCATCGGTCTGCGTCTTGTGCGTAAGCAGGAAAGCGCCCTGACCCATGTAGTTAAATATAAGCGCTATAAACACGAAAACCCATGCTTTCGTAATCGGTTTTCTTCCTATATGCCCCATATCCGCATACAGAGCCTCGCCGCCCGTCGCAGAAAGAATTACGTCGGAAAGAACGAATAAAGATACGATTCCGTGAGCAATTAAACGATTTGCCGAAATACCGCCGTGAAATAAAAATCTCAAAGCGTAGTAAGGGTTTATAACCTTTAAAAATATTTGCGGCATATGCAAAAGCGACAAAATGCCGGAAGCGCCGATAACTATAAACCATAAAAGCATTATCGGACTAAAAATATTTGCTACCTTTTCCGTACCTTTATGCTGATACCAGAATAACCCGATAGTTATTGCGACCGAAATTAAAATTACGGTATCCGTCGTTATGTTTTTAAAAAAAGGAATAAGGCTTATACCTTCTACGGCGCTTAATATACTTATAGCCGGAGTAATCACGGAATCACCTATAAGAAGCGACAGCGCTATATATGATATTACGGTTATGAAAGCAATTTCGCGGGCTGATTTAATATATTTTTGAATAATATTTTTAAGTATTATAGTGCCGCCTTCGTTTCTTTCGCTGATGCCCATTGCAAACCATACGTACTGGACGGTAACCAGCAGGGTAAGCGTCCATATTATAAGCGACACTACGCCGAGGATGTTCATTCCCGTAACCTTTAGGTATGTAAAAATAACCGCGATAGTATATATAGGGCTGGTGCCGATGTCGCCGAAAACGATGCCGAGAGCTTTAAGGGTCTTATTTTCGGTTAAAGTCTTTTTAATGCCGCCTTGGCTTATTTCTTTCATAATCGTTAATAATAATATTTTTAATTTTATATTTTTTTATTATATATTTTTAAATATATAAGTGACTTATTATATAATATTTTAAAAAAATAGAAAAAGAAAAAAGAACAAAGCAGGAATAAACAAAAATAATAACGAAATTAACGGCATTTATCATTTTTTACATTTACTTAAAATTGCGATATAATTTATAAATAACTCAATAAATTAATATTATAATAATTACGATTATAAAAATGGATAAAATCGGGCGGAACATAATCCGGCGGAACATAATCCGGAACGTAAGGAATGCAAGAAAGAAAGTAAAAAAGCGGAATAATATATGTGAATTGGAAGAGAATGTTAAAATAGGTAAGATAGGTAAAAATGGATTCAGCCTGATAGAAATAGTGTTTACGATTATAATAATAGGTCTTGCCATGGGCGCCGTAACCGAAAGCTTTATCACCGGCTCGGCAAAGAGCATAAACATCGTAAACGAAGAAACCGCCCTAAACTTGGTCAAGCAGGAGATGGCGGCGATTAATTACTGCAGGGACGGGGGAACGCCGACCAGCGGAGTGTGCAGCGCGTTTCAAAGCGGCGTTGGGTCAGGGTCTTCGCCGTGGATAGCAAATTTGACTAATCCCTCTTCTCAAGGCCCGACGTTTTTGAACAACGAATGTTTTTACACGACCGTAAACCAAAAATGGGTTAATTTTACAGATACTAACGGAAACGGAACTATTAAAGGAAGCTCTAACAATTTCATCCAGACCATAGTTCAGACCGGCTGGTTTTCAGCAAACGGTAATGGAACTTGTCCGGCGACCGCTCCGGCAAGTTATCCGTACGTAACTCTTTCCACCGTTTATGCGGATTATTAACATAAATTTAGAATTAACTTAGAATTAAAATACAGATAAAATTATAAATGAAATCTATAAAAGACCTAAAACTTAAAGATAACGAAATAAAAGCCATAGAAGAATTAAAGAAAATCATACTCGGCTCATATCCCGACGCCGAAATAATACTTTTCGGCTCTAAAGCAAGAGGAGACTTTAGCGAAGATTCGGATATCGATGTACTTATACTTCTCTATGCTGATGTAAATTCTAAATTAGAAGAAAAAATTATCGGCGACATATACGATATAGAATTAAAATACGAACTGTTATTTGGACCTATAATAATAAATACAAACGAATGGCATAACGATTATAAAGGCAATCCTTTTTTTAAAGAGAATATTCAAAGAGACGGCATGATTATATGAAAAAAGAAATAATTGAATATGCAAAATATCTATTAGAAAAGTCGAAAAATACGCTTGTCGAAGCCAAGTTGCTATACAATAATAATTTTTTTACTGGCGCCGTTAATAGAATTTATTACTCTATGTTTTATTCAGTTTCTGCGCTTATGTGTCTTTACGGATTTTCTACTTCAAAACATTCCGGTATGCTTTCTAACTTTAATAAAGAAGTCGCTAATAAAGGTTTAATTGATAAAGAGTATAAAGATTTTTACCGCGAGATGTTTGATAAACGCCAAAAAGGCGATTATGACGTATTTAAATTTTCCTCCGAAGAAGTAAAAGAATGGCTTGATAAAGCTGAAGATTTCATAAATGTCATAGAAACGTTAACGCTTAGAATGATTAACGAAGACGAAACCGGAAAAAAAGAAAAAAACGGCAGGTTAGCAAGCGGGTTTACCCTTATCGAATTAGTAATGACCATACTTCTTATCGGCATTCTGTCCGTAGGCTTGTACGAAGTAGTTATGTGGGGCATAAACGACTATATGACCAACGAGCGGTATCTTCATTCAAACAATTCGATGACTCAGGCGATGGCGACGATAAGGCGAAATTTGGAAAATGCAGCGACGCCGACGCAGCAGATAAATCCTGCGTGCCGTAGGTATAGGTGTGTGTGTCCTTTTAATTCCAATGAACAGCCCACCAAAACTCAGCCTATATGTATTTTCAGCAGCGGAGTCGCTTGTTCTAACAATGGTACCGGCAATGAAATTGCTTTTTATCAGAATATAGCAGGAACGACAAACCAGCAGCAGCTTGTGGTGTTCTGCGTAAATAACAATAACAATGTATTATATGAAGAGATTACAAAAAAGGGAACGGGGACGACATCGTATCCGATTGCTAATAATATTACCGGCATTAGTTTTTAGTTTGGCGATTTCTTTAAGCGGCTGCGGAGGCGGAGGAAACGGAGGCGGAGGCGGAGGCGGAGGCGGCGGAGGAAGCGCATCTACCTGCCATCCGGACTTTTCAACAAGCGTATATAACTGCAACATCAATATTACGATAACTACGCAGGCGCCCAACGAACCGTCGTATTCGCAGTCCGGCGGGGTTTCGGTAACCGTTGCAAATCCGTAGCAATAAGTCTATATGTACAACGAGATTGCTTCGCCGCTAATACTCCCCGCAATGACACAAATAACCGGAAAGAAAATAATGCCGGAAGCGGAGCAGATAAATAAACGCAGAGTTATAAAACGGAAAAATAGTTGAAAAGAAGATAGATACACGATATAATGTGTATAATGAGGTGTAAAAAATGAGAACCAATATCGTACTCAACGATTTGCTTGTCGAAGAAGCTATGAAGCTGGCAAATGTAAAGACCAAAAAAGAGTTAGTCAACTTAGCTTTAAAAGAATTTGTAGAAAATTATAAGAGGAAGAATCTTGCCGAATTAAAAGGAAAGATTAAATTTGCGGAAGGATACGATTATAAGTCTATGAGGGAAGGCAGGCGGGTAAAATAAATTGATTTTGATAGATACTTCGGTTCTGATAAATTATTTTAAGGGCGTAAATAATCCGAAAACTAAAAAATTTGAAGAAATATTAGAAACCGGAACGCCTTTCGGGATAAATAATTTTATATATCAGGAAGTATTGCAGGGCGCATCTGCCGAAAAAGAATTTAATCTGTTGAACGGCTATCTGAGCAGTCAAAAGTTTTATGAATTGCGTTACGGGACAAAGTCATATGAGAATGCCGCAAGGATGTATTATCTATGCCGAAAAAAAGGAATTACGCCGAGAAGCACTATTGATTTGCTAATTGCAGAAACGGCGATAGAGAATAATTTATTTTTACTGCACGACGATAAGGATTATAACGAAATTGCATCAGTTGTCGAAGATTTAAAAGAATATTAGAAAAGGCGATAATCATACTATCGAAAAAAGCGCCGGAAGCCGCTTAAGCAAAAACTATCGTTTTATTGCCGTATTGTATTATTCGGTCTTCGACGAAAAATTTTACAGCCCTTGCCAAGACCATTCTTTCGATAATTTTCCCTTTCTTTTTAAGTTCTTCCGCGTCGTCTTCGTGGTTAATCCTTATGACGTCCTGTTCTATTATAGGTCCGTCGTCTAATTTTTCATTAACGAAATGGGCGGTTGCCCCTATTATTTTTACGCCTTTTTCGTATGCCTGCAGATAAGGCTTGGCTCCCGGAAACGACGGCAGAAAGGAATGATGAATGTTTATTATCTTTTTATTAAATAAATTAATAAAACCAGGCGATAAAATTCTCATATATTTGGCAAGTATAATAAAATCTATATCGTATTTTGCTATTTCATTTAAAATAAATTGTTCCTGTTTAAGTCTATGACCGTCATCAGCATTATCAGTATCGCAGTTATTATTATTTGAAGCGGTGAAATTTGAAGGAATATATATAAACGGCACTTTATAAAAATCTGCGACGGAAGACAGCACTTTGTGGTTTGAAAATATACAGCTTATATTTAAAAAAATATCGCCCGAACTTGTCTGCCACAATAATTCGTAAAGACAATGGTCTTCTTTGGAAACGAAAACCGCGGCGTTTTTTTTAACGGAAGTATCGTTTAATTCATATTCTATGGCGAATATATGTTTAAGTTCGTTTAATTTTATTTTTATATCCGCAAGATTTTTTTCGGCGGAAATACTATCCAGTTCAAATACTATCCTCATGTAAAAATGAGGATTTAAAACGGATTTGGCGGAATGCTGGTTAGATTCTACTATGTTTGCGCCGTTTTCAAAAAGGACTTTTGAAACTGCGGCTACTATTCCTTTTTTATCCGGACAGGAAAAAAATAAAACTAATTTTCTATTCATGCGGTTTATGTTATTATTTTAAAATTCATAAAATTAAAGAGTTTAAATTATATTTCGATTTGTTTCCGCCAGCAATTTATAAGTTAACCCCGCTTTTTCTGCCTATCAGCATAACTTTGTCGCCTGCCGCCGCCGCAAAAGTTTTTTCGGGATTTATAATAATTTGTTCGTTCCTTTTTATTCCGACAGCAATTTCTTCTTTGTTTTCTTTAAAAAAATTTATAACTTCTAAAAACTCTTTATTTTCTAAATTTCTGGGCAAATCTTTTTCTATAAGTCCTTCTTTAAAATTTTCGTCTAAAAGCTGGTTAAAAAATTTAGAAGCGCCTTTGAATTCTATGGATTTGACCAGAACCCTGCTTGAAAAAGAACCTGAGGAAAAAACTTCGTTTATGCCGATTTCCCTAAAAGCCCTTTCGGTTTCTTTTTTAAAAATTAAAGCGATTATGTAAGTATTCTTATATTGCGTTCTCACGTTTATGCCGGCTATTAAAGAGTTTGAATCTTCTTCGTCCGAAATAATGCAAAGTTTTGCTTTGTCGATATGAGCTTTTGCGACAGTTTTTTCATCGGTAATATCGCCTTTTATAAATATTAATTTACCGCTGCTATCCGGCGATTTTTCGATATTCGCCACAAGGGTTACGTTATCTTTTGTTTCTATAATATCTTTCAAAGAAGATTTTATTAAACTGCTGTAACCTAGTATAACAATGTGCTCCTTAAAAATAGGCTTTCCACGGTTCCGAATATCCTCCCTATTTTAAATTCAAACATAATAGAAGACACCGTCGCTAAAAAAAGGCCTAAAATTCCTATTCCGGTAATCATTAAACCCATAGCGATAATTCTTCCGATGTCGTTTGTCGGCGTGACGTCGCCGTAACCTACGGTAGTGGCGGTCGTAACCGCCCAGTAAAACGATTTAAAAAAAGATATTTTTTCGTAGCGGCTGAATAAGTAAGAAAAAATTAAAAGTATGGCTATAAGAAAAACAAAAATCCTTATTAAATCAGATTTATGCTGATTTGTTAATATTTTTAGCTTACGAAAAAAAATTAATATAACGTTAAACATTTCGATTTAGTTGTATATAATTTTTTGTTTTTTTTAAAGATATTATAGCATAAATAATTGTATAATTATTATACTATCGTTAACAATACTATCGTTAACAATATTATCATCGTCAAAAAATTACTTTTAAATAATTTATATTTTTAAGAAATAGACGCATAGAATAGACTTAATGAAATTATAAGCCAGGATAAATTTAAATTAGTATAATATTCTAACGCAATAAAGGAGATAATTTTAATGTCTGCTATGATTACGCCGACTGAATTAAAACAAAAAATAAAATCGAAATATGCCCTTTTAAAAGACGACCTTCTTAATTACGATTCTTTTCATACTGCCAAGGAAATTTCTTTCTTTTACGATTCCGTAATCGTTGAAGCTTTTTCCCTTATTAAAGGCGGCGGCGAATACTGTATAGTAGCGGGGGGCAGTTATTCAAATTTAGAATTATGCCCTTATTCAGACATAGATATAATGATTTTGACGGAAAACAGATTAAGCGGAGAGGATTCCGCAAGGGATCTTAAGGATTTTTTTTATTTATTCTGGGATGCAGGAGTAGATCTTGCCCAGAGCGTAATGACCTGCGCCGAAGCCGTAGAGCTTATGAGCAGCGATTTGAATACATATACGTCTTTTATAAATGCAAGATATGTAGCCGGCAACAAGCCGTTATTCGATAAATTTATATCTGATTTTAAAAAGATAGAAGGGAAATTAATTTTTTTAAAAGAAATAATGAAGAGCTTAAGAAAAAGGCGGCTTATCAATGTTATGACCGACAACGACATTTTTCTTCTCGAACCGGACGTTAAAGAGGCTATAGGAGGTTTGAGGGATTATTCTTATTGCGGATGGATATATTATCTCGGCGTTAAGGAGATATTTCCAAATCCGAACGGCGGCGGAGAAATCGTCGAATATCAAGGCAGATTTAAAAAGTCTGAAGAAACGGTAATTGCCGCGCTGAAAGCAGCCAAAGCCGACACTTCTTTAAAAAAAGAGGATATAACGGATCTTTATAAAGGGAAAAAATTTATTTTAAAAACGCGCATTATGATGCATCTGCTTGCAGGGAAAAAAAACG
>JAJZJD010000085.1 GCA_021828445.1 bacterium | reverse complement strand
TATTATCAAGGTTTATCCTTATTTAAGCTCAAAGAATATCATAAAGCAGATTATGTTTTTTTAAAGCTTGCAAGTTTATATCCAAAATTTGTTTTTTATAAAAACGCCGTTTTTTATCTTGCCGTTTCCGAAGAAAAAAACGGCTATTACTTCTCGGAAGTTTCGCATCTCCGATATATAATCAAACATTCCAAAAAATCGGCGGTCCGTTCTTACGCTATGTTTAAGGTATATAAGGCATATACGAAACTGAAAAATCGCAGGCTTGCAGAGCGCTATTTACTGCGGGTCTATATAGACTATCCTAATTTTTCTAAAATTCATAACATCAGTTTCAAGGATGCCGCTCTTAACAAATCCGAAAAGATCAAGCGGGGGCTTGATTTATATTATGACGCCTATTATTCCGGGTCGCTTGCTCTTTTAAAAAATATTCCTGGTAAAAGCAAAAAAGCGAGGTTTATAATTTTAAAGGATTTAATGAAACTTAAAAGCCCGCTTTTTTTAAAAAAGGCGGATGAGCGCTTAAATAAATATTACGGGGTTAGAAAATTAAGCCTTTTAAATCTCAAAGTGCGTTACTATTATTATATTTTGCATAATCCGAAAGAAACTATGCCGCTTATCGCCTATATAGCCGATAAGTACGGATTTCTATCTCAAAATACGATGAGAATATACAGAGAAATTGTATGGAACGGCGTATTAAAAGATTTAAAAAGCGGAAAACCGGCCTCAGCCGCAAACAGCCTTAAATCTTTTCTATCCGTAAACGACAAAGTTAATGCGGATAACGCAAAATTTCTTTTCTGGTACGGGGTTGCTCTGGAAAAACTCGGGTATAAAAGCAGAGCCTCTTTTTATTTTAATATAATAAAAGCCTCAAGGATTCTTAGGTATTCTTATTACGGCATAATGTCGGAAATTATGATAAATAAAATAGACGGCGTAATAGGAATAAACGCAAAAAAGCTGAATGTCGGTTATATAGAAAATTCTTCGGGTAGAAGCGGCATGGCCGACTATTCCGGATATTCGAGCGTATTCAAAAAAGAGTTGGCGGCAGACCCCTCTTTAGATTTAACTTTCAAAAGATTGAAGGTTTTTTTAAATTTAAAATTATTTTCTCTTTCGAATATCGAAATTGAAAGATTTTATACTCTTATGCGTAATAAAAAAAACGCCGTTTTTTTCGCATATATGCTTTATAAAAACGGTTACTATGCCGCCGCGATTAATTTAGCTTCTAATTTAATTTATAATTACAGATATAAGTCTTTGCTTTTAAACGGGCGGTTTCTGAAAATTCTTTATCCGCGCCCTTATTACTCCTACGTCGGAAAGTATTCATCCCGCTACGGTATTCCGGTAAATTTAATATACGGGGTAATGAGACAGGAAAGCCGTTATAATCCGGTGTGTTATTCAAGCGCGAACGCGATAGGGCTTATGCAGATAATACCGTCAACCGGCTATTATATAGCAAGGCAGACGGGATGCTATAATTTTAATCCTTCTATGCTTTATAGAAAAAATATAAATATAAGTTTCGGTTCATATTATTTAAAAACATTGCTTAACCAATTTAATTACAGGAAATATCTGGCAATAGCCTCATACAACGCCGGTCCGGGAGCAGTCGCGTACTGGAGGAACAGCCTTATGAAGAACTATGAAATGCCCTTGTTTATCGAGCTTATCCCGTTTAATCAGACAAGAAACTATGTAAAAAAAGTTCTTGCGAATTATTATGTTTATAATTCGCTTTATAAATATTGATTATAAATTTTAATGAAAATATGAAAGAAGATTCAGACGTCAAGAGCGCAAAAAAAAGGATAGACGAGCTGACCGATGCCGTAAACTACCATAATTACCGCTATTATATGCTGGAAGACCCCGTTATTTCCGATTTCGAGTTTGATAAAATAGTCAAGGAGTTGGCGGCTCTCGAAACCGCTTATCCCCAATACGTCCGGGTGGATTCCCCTTCAAAAAGAGTCGGTGGAGCCGTAAGCGAAAAATTTGGTCAGGTAAAGCACAATATCCCGATGCTTTCCCTCGATAATACGTATTCAAAAAACGAGGTTGAGGAGTTCGACAAAAAGATCAAAAGATTTTTGGGATACGGCGGCGCGGAAGAAATTGAATACGAGTGCGAACTTAAGTTCGACGGGCTTGCGATAGAACTTATTTATAAAAACGGCATTTTCGTTCAGGGTTCGACAAGGGGCGACGGCGTAACCGGAGAAGACGTAACCGTAAATTTAAGGACTATAAATACCATTCCGTTAAAACTGCAAAAAGATATAAGCTATATTGAGGTGCGGGGAGAGATTTTAATGGACAAAGAAGGTTTTAAGAGGCTTAACGAGGAAAGGCTCAAAGAAGGCTCGAGCCTCTTTGCTAATCCCAGAAACGCCGCTTCGGGCAGCATAAGACAGCTTGACCCGGAAATTACCTCGAAGCGCAATCTTGTAATGTTTGCTTACGGGGTCGGCGATTATTCAAAAGAAAATAGTTTTAAGACCCAATTTGAATTGATTAATTTTTTAAAATCGCTTGGAATAAATGTAAATAAAAACATAAAAGTCGTTAAAGGCATATCCGGCGCAATAGATTTTTTTGATTATATAGCAAAAAAAAGAGAATCCCTGCCGTTTGAAATCGACGGCATAGTTATAAAGGCAAACGACCTGAAACTCCAAGAAAGGCTCGGCGAAATATCAAAAAGTCCAAGATGGGCGACCGCTTACAAGTTTTCTGCAAAACAGGAAGTATCGGATATAACCGGAATAGAAGTTTCGGTAGGCAGAACGGGAATATTGACGCCGGTGGCAATATTAAATCCGGTAAATATCGGCGGAGTCGTCGTCAAAAGAGCGACGCTCCATAATCAAGACGAGATCGACAAAAAAAATATAAATATAGGAGACAAAGTTTTAGTAGAAAGGTCTGGCGACGTCATTCCCGAAGTCGTTAAAGTAATGTCCAAAGGGGAAAAGGGCGGCGCTTTCAAACTGCCGTCTATATGTCCCTGTTGCGGTTCCCCCGTCGTAATAGACGGCGCCGCCCACAGATGCATGAACGAACTTTCCTGTCCGTGCCAGATCAAGGGGGCGATTGTTCATTTTGCGTCCAAGAGAGCTATGGATATAGAAGGGCTCGGAGAAAAAATAGTCGATAAACTTGTGGAAAACGGCTTAATAAAAAACGTTGCGGATATTTATTATTTAAAGCGCGGAGACCTTAGCGGGCTGGAAGGTTTCGGGGAAAAGTCGGAAGAAAATCTTTTTAATTCTATTGAAAAATCTAAAAATATATCATATGATAGATTTATTTATGCATTGGGAATAAGACACGTCGGAGAGCATATTGCGGATTTGCTCGTAAAATATTTCGGCGGCATAGCCGGCATTAAAAACGCCGACGTAGAAGAACTTTCTTCCAAGTTCGGCATCGGGGAAGAAATAGGGAAATCGATTTACAATTTTTTTAGGCTTAATTCGAATATTGCCGTCATAGAAAGACTTTTTAGGGCAGGGGTTTCTCCGTATATTATAAAGCTTGCCGCGTCTGCAGAAAACGGCAGAATCGCCGGAAAAAGTTTTATTTTTACTGGAGGGCTTAAGGATTTTACCAGAGACGAAGCGGAAAATATCGTAAAAGAAATGGGCGGCATTATAGAAAAAACCGTTAAAAAAAAATTAGATTACGTCGTCACGGGAGACGAACCCGGTTCTAAATA
>JAJZJD010000007.1 GCA_021828445.1 bacterium | reverse complement strand
GGGAGACGTTTATGCATCGGATATTAAGACATCGCAGAACGTCGAAGTGGTAAACAAAGAAAAAAAGATTTTAACTATTGCCAAGGGCGGTCATTTTAAGGCACAAATGCTTGTAACGGGCGGAAGGGGATATGTTCCGAGCGAGCTTAATATCAGAGAAGATGCGCCGATAGGAACTATTTCTCTCGACGTTTCGTTTTCGCCTGTTAAAAAAGTCACGATGGACGTTTCGTATGCAAGGGTCGGCGGAATTACCGATTACGACAAACTCATAATGGAAATATTTACGAACGGATATATAACCCCTGAAGATGTTCTTACCTCGGCCTCTTTAATTTTACAGGATCAGATTTCGGTTTTCGCCACCTTCGAAGAAATGGACCAGTTATACGAAAAGAAGGCTCAGCCGGAAACGGAAAAACCGTCGGGGAATCATTTAAACGAGAATTTACTTAAAAACGTGGATGAACTTGAACTTTCCGTTAGGTCGGCAAATTGCCTTAAAAATGCAAACATAAAAACGATTTATGAACTGGTTCAGAAAACTGAAGGGGAAATGCTTAGAACAAAGAATTTCGGAAGAAAATCCCTCAATGAAATAAAAGAAGTCTTATCCACCATGGGATTAAGTTTTGGAATGAAGTTAGAGGAAAAATAATTTGTTAAATTATATATTCAGAGGTTAAAATGCGTCACGGAAAAATCAAAACCAGATTAAACAGGACTTCATCGCATAGGGCTGCTCTTTTAAGGAATATGGCCTCTTCTCTTATCGAGTTTGAAAAGATTGAGACGACTTTGCCCAAAGCTAAAGTGTTGAGAAGCTACATAGAAAGGCTTATTACGCTCGGCAAATCCGATACCACGGCGAGGCGGCGCATTGCATTCTCGCGGCTAAGAAGCAAGAATGCGACGACTAAACTTTTTAAAGATTTAGGTCCGAGATTTTTAGATAGACCCGGCGGGTATGTTAGAATCATTAAAACGGGATATAGAGCCGGAGACGCAAGTCCCTTAGGGTTGATAGAATTTATTCCTAAAGAAGAAAAGCGGTCTTAAAACAAAATACGGTAATTTAAACAGGCATAAACTATGATAAAGAAAAAAAATGTGATATAATTCTCTTTATTATGCCGCTTACGCCTATATTAAATTATGACGATATTTTAAAGACGCCGGATTCCTTCAATATTATTCCTATTATTCATGAAATAAGCGGAGATATGGATACGCCGATATCTATATTTTCGTCTTTCCAACAAGAGCCGTGCGCATTTTTTTTTGAAAGTACCGAAGGCGTGGGGAAATGGGGGAGATATTCGTTTATCTGCTTAAACCCTTTACTGACCATCCGCCTTTATAAAGATGAGCTTAGCATCGAGAATTTTACCGGTCGTAAATTCGGATTTAAAGAAAATATAAACCTTAAAGATTTAAACGAAGATGTTTTTGTATATATAAAGAAAATTCTTTCCGAATTTAATATATACAAATACAATCTGTCGGAAGAGTTTGTGGGTGGACTCTTCGGCTATTTAGGATACGAAGTCAGCGGTCTTATAGAAAAACTGCCTCCGGATAAAGAAGACGTTACCGATGTTTACGATCTGTTTTTTATGCTTCCGAGGGACGTGATAGTTTATGACGGATTAAATCAGGTTATTAAGATAGTATCCTATATATTCAGAAATAATTCCGACGACGAAAGGCTAAAACAGGAATATGATTCGGCTGTTAAAAGAATAAATAAAATAACCGAAATTATTGAAAAAAGAGATTTTGGATTGAAAAAGACTAAAGAAGTTAAAAAGTCCAATATCGAAATTATCGACGAAACAGGCTTTGACGAATTTAAGCAAAAAGTTTTAACCGCAAAAGAATATATACTCCGCGGAGATATATTTCAGGTACAGATTTCCCGCAGGAAAAAAATTATTAATCCTCCCGACCCGTTTCTTTTCTATAGGGCGCTTAGACTTGTAAATCCGTCTCCTTATATGTTTTATCTTAAAATTAACGATTTTGTAATTACGGGCTCTTCGCCGGAAAACTTAGTTAAACTGTCAGACGGCATTATCGAAACAAGGCCGATAGCCGGCACTATTAAAAGAGGCGAAAATCCGGTCGAAGATGAATATCTTGCCGGTAAACTGCTTGATGACCCGAAAGAACGGGCGGAGCACATTATGCTTGTAGATTTAAGCAGAAACGATATAGGAAGGGTATCTAAAAAAGGGTCGGTTAAGATTGATAAACTTATGTATATAGAAAAATATTCCCATGTTCAACATATAGTTACCAGCGTTCTTTCCCAAATCAAGGAAGGAACCGACGCATTTGATTTGGTTAGAGCTTCTTATCCGGCAGGTACGGTTACCGGTGCGCCCAAAGTAAGGGCAATGGAAATAATAAACGAGCTTGAGAAATCAAAAAGAGGAGTTTATGCCGGAGGGATAGGCTATTTCGGTTTCTTAGAAGACGGCATGTGTAATAAAATGGAATTCTGCATAACTATAAGGACTGCGCTGTTTAAAAAAAATGCGGCGTATATTCAAGCGGCGGGGGGAATAGTGCATGATTCTACGCCCGAAAATGAATTTGCCGAGACTGAAAATAAATTAAGGCATTTAATAACCGCTTTTAATATAATAGAAAGGTTCGATTAAAAAATTATGGTCTTAGTTATAGATAATTACGATTCGTTTACTTACAATATCGTTCAGTATATAGGAGAGCTGGGGTTCGATACCGCAGTATTCAGGAACGATGCCATAGGCATTTCCGATATTATAAAGATGAATCCTGAAAAAATTGTTATCTCTCCCGGTCCCAAGTCGCCGGTTGAAGCCGGAATTACCGTCGAAGCCATTAAAAATTTTTATTCCGCAATTCCCATACTCGGAGTTTGTCTCGGGCATCAGGCAATAGGCTACGCATTCGGTGCGGAAATAATACGCGCAAAAAACGTAATGCACGGAAAAGTTTCATCCATAAAGCACGATTCATCATTTATATATAAAGGCGTACCCAGTCCTTTTGAGGCTACGAGATACCACTCCCTTATTATTAACAAGAAAAACCTGCCGGAAATTATAAACGTAACCGCAACAAGCTTGGACGACAACGAAATTATGGGGATAGAGGTAAGGGGCTGTAAGGTTTACGGCGTACAATTCCATCCCGAATCCGTCCTTACATCTTACGGAAAGCAAATAATCAATAATTTTTTGTCGATTTAAAATATATGAAAGAAGATTTTATTAAAGAATTATTAGGGCGGGTTATTAATAATAACAATTTGACCGCAGACGAATCGTATGAGATTTTTAATGCAATTTTACAAGGGGAGCTTACTAACGCACAAGTAGCATCTCTTCTTACATCTTTAAAAATTAAAGGAGAAACCGTCGAGGAGATAGCCGGCGCCGCTCTTGCTATGAGAGAAAATGCCGTAGCGGTAAATATCAACGATGAATATAAATATTCGTTAGTGGACACCTGCGGAACGGGGGGCGATTCTAAAAATACGTTTAATATATCCACGTGCTCCGCTTTAATCGCCGCAGGCGCGGGAGTTAAAATAGCAAAACACGGAAATTATGCCGTTTCTTCGAAATCGGGAAGCGCCGACGTTCTGAAAGAATTGGGCGTGAATATATCCTTGGATGTCGAAGGAGTTCTCAGATCGATAGAGTATGCGAATATAGGGTTTTTATTCGCTCCTAAATTTCATACCGCGATGAAATATGCCGCTCCGGTAAGAAAAGAGCTGGGGTTTAAAACTATTTTTAATATATTGGGTCCTTTAACCAACCCGTTAGGCGTGAAAAAACAGATAATAGGAGTGTATTCCGACGATTTATCCAAAAAAATAATAGATGTACTGAAAGCATTAAAATCGGGAAAAGCATTCGTCGTTCACGGTAGAGACGGAATGGACGAAATAAGCCTTTCGGCGTTAACGGATATTTACGAATTAGATGCGGCGGGCAACGTTAAATATTTCGAATTCAATCCGAAAGAATACGGATTCGGCTTTTATCGGGAAGATGAATTTAAATCTTTATCGGTTGCTGAAAATGCAAAAATTATATATGATATTATCAGCGGAAATAAAAGTCCCAGAGCAGATATGGCAATTTTAAACGCGGGATTTGCGATTTTGGTTTCGGGCAAAGTAGATAATTTATACGATGCCTTTAGCGAAGCGAGGCACTCGGCAGAATCGGGGAAAGCCTTAAAGTCTTTACAAGACCTTATTGAAATCTCCAATAAATAAGTATTAAAATATAAATATGATATTAGGCAACATTCTAAAAGAAAAAACAAAAGAAATAAAAAAATTTAAAGCGGCGGTTAATGAAGAGGCTTACAGGGCTCAGGCGTTTTCGGCTTTTAACGGCTTAAGAAGTTTAAAAAGCGCTTTGAAACCGAGGTCTAACGGGGAAGCGGTTTCATACAGAATCTGCAGTATAATTGCCGAAGTCAAGAAAGCTTCTCCTTCGAAAGGACTTCTATCGGCAGATTATAAGCCTGACGAACTGGCGGTTATTTATGAAAGAGGCGGGGCGAGCGCTATTTCGGTTCTTACGGATAAGAAATTTTTTATGGGCAGTCCTGCGGATATTTTAAAAGTTAGAAATTCGGTAAAACTTCCGGTTTTAAGAAAAGATTTCATAATCGACGAAATTCAGGTTTTTGAATCTAAAATAATAGAAGCCGACGCAATTCTTTTAATTATTAGAGCGCTGTCGGAAGTACAATATAAAAACCTTCTCGCTCTTGCCGCCGAACTTTCTTTGGAAGTTCTTACCGAAATAGCCGATGAAAAAGAGCTCGAGACGGCTTATAAATATAACGCCGAAATCATCGGCATAAACAGCAGGGACTTAAGGACTTTTAAAACTGATTTGTTCAAAACCGCCGCTTTAGCCGAAAAAATACCTCCGGGAAAGTTGATTGTAGCGGAAAGCGGCATTAATGGAAGAGAGGATATCGAAATGCTGATGAAAAGAGGCATAAACTCTTTCCTTATAGGAGAAGCCCTTATTACTTCAAGCGACGCTGCAAAAACTTTAAAAGACTTTTTATTGCCGTATTCCATGAATAACTATATATAGATTTAAAATTTTAATGTCCGATATTCCAAAGATTAAAATATGCGGTATAACTAACGTAGATGACGCTCATAATGCCTTAGAGCTGGGCGCCGATACGCTAGGTTTTATTTTTTATGAAAAATCAAAAAGGTATATCTCTCCTGAAACTGCAAAAGGAATTATAAAGGAACTTAGGAAAACGGCCGGTAAAAATGTAAAAAATTTCTTATCCGTTAAAAAAAATATTATCATTACCGGAGTTTTTGTAAACGAGGATACGGAAAAAATTAAAAAAATAGCAAGAGATACCGATATCGATATAATTCAGCTGTCGGGGAACGAATCGTTAGAATATATAGAAGAATCGGGTATAGATAAAAATCTAATTTTAAAAGCGGTACATGTTAAAGAAGAGGCGGATTTAGACATAATTTATAGATACAAGGAAGCAGGCGTTAATGTTCTCATAGATGCGTTTGCGGGTGAGGGCGCTTACGGAGGAACAGGCGTGCAGGTCAATTTGAATATAATGAAGAATTTAAACGCCGGCGATTTAATTTTAGCGGGCGGTATAGGGCATGATAATATAGAATATATAATTAAATCCATTAAGCCTTACGGAATAGATCTTTCTTCAAAAATAGAAGATTTACCGGGGAAAAAGAATTACGATAAGATGGCGTTATTTTTTAAAAATTTTAGGAGAGCTTCAAATGCAACTGCCTGATAATAATGGTCATTTCGGTGAATACGGCGGAAGATATATTTCCGAAACATTAATGCCCGCCGTCATTGAACTGGAGCAATTTTATAAAAAAATAAGAAACGATAAGGAATTTATAAAAGAATTTAATTATTACCTGAAAAATTACGTAGGCAGACCAAGCCCTCTGTATTTCGCGAAAAGACTTTCCGATATTTATAAGTCCGATATATTTCTTAAACGGGAAGACTTAAACCATACCGGAGCCCATAAAATAAACAATACTATAGGGCAGGCATTGCTTGCCGTGAAGATGGGGAAAAGGCGTATTATCGCCGAAACGGGGGCGGGACAGCACGGCGTCGCTACGGCTACCGTTTGCGCCTTATTCAACTTAGAGTGTGAAGTATTTATGGGCAAAAAAGACGTAGAAAGACAGAAACAAAATGTTTTCAGGATGGAACTTCTCGGAGCGAAAGTCAATCCCGTGGAATCAGGTTCTCAGACTCTGAAAGACGCCATGAATGAAGCATTGAGAGACTGGATTACAAATATTAAAACTACGTATTATATGATAGGGACGGTTGCCGGTCCTCACCCTTATCCTTTAATAGTCAGAGATTTTCAATCCGTTATAGGAAAAGAAGTTCTGAAACAGCTTAAAAAACTGCCGGATATTTTAATAGCATGCGTCGGAGGCGGCAGTAATGCCATAGGGCTATTTTACCCATTTTTTAAATACCCTCAGGTTAAAATGTACGGCGTAGAAGCCGGAGGTTGCGGAATAGAAACGGGAATGCACGCCGCTTCCATTTCGGGAGGCGCGCCCGGGGTTTTGCACGGAAACAAAACTTATCTGCTTCAGGATGAGTTCGGCAGAATTGCCGATGCCCATTCTATCGCCGCGGGACTCGACTATCCCGGTATAGGCCCGGAACACAGCTATTTCGCCGATAAAAAAAGGATTATATTTGCCAGCGTAACGGATGACGAAGCCGTATGGGCTTTTCAAAAATTATGCAGGCTTGAAGGCATTATTCCTGCTTTGGAAAGTTCCCATGCCGTTGCATATTTAGAAAAAATAAAAAAAGAAATAAAAGGGAAAACCGTCGTCATTAATCTTTCAGGCAGGGGAGATAAAGATATGCATACGATTTCGGAGTATCTTTCGTCGAATACTAATAAAAAATTATAAAAATAAAATAATAAAAATGTCAAAAGAGAACAAAATAGATACCGTATTTAATAGATTAAAAACTGAAAATAAAACGGCTTTTATACCGTTTATATCTATAGGCGACCCCGATATCGATACCTCTCTGGAAATAGCAAAAACTTTGATAAAAAACGGGGCGGATATTATAGAGCTGGGTTTTCCCTTTTCGGATCCCATGGCAGACGGCAAAGTTATACAAAAGTCTTACGAAAGGGCATTGAAGAGGAAAATCTCGATGGAAGACGCTTTTAGTTTTATAAAAAAGCTCAAAGCTTATAGGGACATTCCGGTGATTCTTTTTACATATTATAACCCCGTTTTCGTACTCGGCGAAAAATTTGCCGAAGGGGCTAAAAACGCAGGAATAGACGGTATTTTGGTCGTCGATCTGCCCCCTGAAGAGAGCGCGGAATTAACAAGATCTATCCAAGATAAAAATATATACCAGATTTATCTGATAGCCCCTACGACGGGTAATGAAAGGATGAAGCGGATATTATCATATGCTAAAGGTTTTGTATATTACGTCAGCGTTACCGGAGTTACCGGAGCAAGAAAAGGCCTTCCGGAAACAATTAAATCAAAGGTTAAAGAAATTAAGGAGATAAGCTCTATACCGGTGGGGGTAGGCTTCGGCATATCTTCCAAAGAACAGGCAAGAGATATCGGAAAATGCGCGGATGCCGTAATAATAGGTTCAAAAATAATTCAATTTATAGAGGACGACATTAACGATAAACCGGCGATAATCCGAAGGATAGCCGAATTTTCATTCGATATAAAATCAAACTTATAAATAAATATAATAATATATGCTTTTATTTAAATCAAAAAACGGCAAAAAGGAACAGGCAAAACCGTCCATACCGGAAGGGCTATGGATTAAATGCCCGAGTTGCAGCGAAATTATATATAAAAAGGAATTGGAAAGAAATCTTGAAGTTTGTCCAAAATGCAATTATCATTTCAGGCTTAAGGCGCTTAGAAGAATAGAAATAATATTCGATGAAGGCAGTTTCAAAGAACTTTTTCATGATATCAAACCTACCGACGTATTAAATTTTACCGATACTAAAAAGTATAAAGACAGGTTAAAAGAAGACGCCGAGAAAACGGGACTTTCCGATGCGGTAGTTGCAGGAGAAGGAAAGATACATGGACTAACGGTTGCATCTTCCATTTTCGATTTTAATTTTATGGGCGGCTCGATGGGAAGGGTTGCGGGGGAAAAAATTGCAAAGACGTTTGAATATGCCATTGAAAATAAGTTACCGGTAATAATTTTTTCGTCTTCCGGCGGCGCAAGAATGCAGGAAGGAATTTATTCTCTTATGCAGATGTCTAAAACCGTAGCGCTTGTTTCAGAATTTAACATGACGGGGATGCCGTATATATCTGTCCTGACCGATCCTACTACCGGGGGGGTATCGGCAAGTTTTGCGACGATAGGCGACGTTATAATTGCAGAACCTAAGGCACTTATAGGGTTTGCCGGTCCAAGGGTAATAGAAAAAACTATCCATCAAAATCTTCCGGAAGGATTTCAAAGGTCGGAATACTTATTGGAACATGGAATGATAGATATGATAGTAGAAAGGAAAGATTTAAAGGATGTTTTAAAAAATTTGCTGCTTCTTTTTACCAATGAGTAAGCCGATTAGCAGATTAGATGCGGCATACGGTTTAAACGGTTTTTCCATGAATTTCGGTCTTGAAAGAATAAGGGCGTTAATGCGGTATGCGGGTAATCCGCAGGATAAGTTAAAAACGGTGCATATAGCCGGAACAAACGGAAAAGGGTCGGTAAGCAGGTTTATTTATAATATTTTAGAAGAGCACAGCTTAAATGTCGGGCTGTACACTTCTCCACATTTAATAACTTTTTCCGAAAGAATAGTTGTCGGCGGAGAGAAAATAAGCGATAACGACATGGAAAGGCTGAATAATTTTTTCGATAAAATAATTTCCGAAAAAGATGATTTTAAAAAATTAGGCGCTCCGTCTTTTTTTGAGCTAACTACGGCGATATGCTTTCTCTATTTTTTCGAAAAAAAGGTTGACGTAGCCGTTATAGAAACAGGTTTAGGGGGGAGGTTGGATGCTACCGGCATAATAAAGAAGCCGCTTCTGTCCGTAATTACCAATATATCTATGGACCACGAAGACATATTGGGCAGTTCTCTTAGAAAAATTGCGCTTGAAAAGGCAGGCATAATTAAAAGAAATTCCGTTGCCGTTTGCGGAGAGAAAAAAAACAAAATAGCCGGCATAATAAAGAATTACGCTTTAAGTTTAAATGCCGGATATTTTTCTTCGAACGACGTTAAATTATTCAAAAAGGGCGATTTATATAATTACAAAGGACTGAATACGGAAATAAAAAATATAAAATTACCTAACCTTGCTTCGTATCAGAAATATAATTTAAAACTCGGGCTTTTATCTATAGAAATTCTCTATATGTATTACAAAAAGAGCCTGAAATTAAATCTAAACGATAATTTAGTACGAAGCGGAATATTAAAATTTAAAAATGAGGGACGTTTTGAAATAATCAAGTATAAGAACCGCGATGTCGTTTTAGACGGCGCCCATAATCCGGACGGAATTAAAAATCTTGTTATTTCGCTGCAAAAATTTTTTAAGAAAAAAAATTTTATAATTATCTTTGCGGTTATGAAGGATAAAGATTATAAAACAATTTTAAAAAGACTTTCGGCTTTAGAGGGGGAAATCATATTTGCCGGTTTAAATAACGACAGAGCGCTGGATGCGAACGATTTAAAAGAGCTTTCTTTGCAAAATCATTATTTTAAAAAAGTTTTTACGGCAGATAATATAAAAGATGCTTTGGAAAAGGCGGCAGAGAGCAAAAAAAAAGACGATGCGATACTTGTCTGCGGCTCTTTATATCTCATAGGGGAATTTAAAAAAACCATTATAAATTGATCGCGTTTAAATTCATGAAAAAAATTTCGCTTGTCCTCTTCGTTTTGGCAGTTTTATGTTCCTTAAACGTCTTAGACGTTAAAATTTCATATGCGCTGGAATCAGAAACTATTCCCATACATATTCTGGCGGACAAAGTAGTTTATAATAAGAATAATCACACCTATATTTTTACCGGAAAAGTAATAATAACGCGTAAAAAATTTACCTTAAAAGCGGATAAAGTGGTTTATTTCTACAAAACGGATTATGCCGTTGCTACCGGAAACGTTATCGTAAATTCAAAAGGAACGATTACTAAAGCTAAAAAACTCAAAGTATATTTAAAAAACAGAATAGGAACCATTTATAATTCCCATATACATTATTTGGATAAAAGCATTTACGTTTACGGCGATAAAATTTACCATAAGGGCAAAGGTTTTTATCAGGTGAAAGACGGCTACTTGACGTCGTGCAAAAGAACCCCGCCCTCGTGGAAATTGTATTCGTCTTTCTCGGATATATATGAGGGGAGTTATGCCTATTCCTTTAACTCTATTTTTTATATCCATAATGTTCCTATTCTATATTTTCCTATTATGGTGACCCCTATTAAAGATAAGAAATCCTCGGGGCTTTTAATACCTACGATGGGATACAGTTCCCTTACCGGTTATCAAGCTGGAGAGGGTTATTATTTTGATCTCGGCAGATCTCAGGATTTGACTTATAATTTCAATTATTACAGTTATTTAGGCTACGGAAATTCGCTGAAATATAGATACAGCCTAAATCCTTATTCGCACGGCTCTATTTACGGATTTTATATGCATGAAGAAAATAACCCTAAAAGCTTTTTAATGACGCCTAATTTAACAAGGTATCTTTTGTTTTCGCATAATATGGATTTTTTCGGTAATCTGGCGGTTAAAACAAACTTAAATATTCCATCGGATAATTCTTTTTATGCCGATTTTTCTACCAGCATTTATCAGATGACAAAAAACAGATTGTCTTCAAATTTTTCGGCGACTTACGATTCTGACGGCTATTCCGCAAGGATGAACTTTCTCAGGTTAGATAACTTATTTATTCCGAATTATGCCACGGTTGACGAATATCCGGCTTTTTCGCTGGACGGACAATCGGAACTCGGAGATTTTTTAAACAGCCCTTTATATTTCAATTTGCATTCCTCGTTCGATGTTTTCAGGAGTCCCGCATATCTGAACGATGAAAGATTAGATATATATCCGCAGGTATATATGCCGCTGAGCCTTATAAAGGGTATCCATATAACTCCCAGAGCGGGAATCAGGGATACGGGTTATTTTAATATTACGGACGGATATACGGATATTTCTTCTACCGACAAGAACAGGCAGGTATATTACGCTTCGTTAAACGACAATACGACCCTGTTTAATGATTACGCCGTTTCTTCTAAAAATCATAGCGGTTACTTGGCTTTTTTAACGCCTTACGTAAATTATAATCTTGTCAGGCCGGTTAATCAATCCGGCATTCCGTTAATAGACCAGACGGATTATATTCCGCAGGAAAGCGCATTCAAATACGGCCTTAATTTTAATCTCGAAGGTTATACAAATAAAGGAGCAAATAACCTGCTAAGGTTCAGTCTCTATCAATATCATTCTATTTCAGGCAATTTTATAAATCCGATAAACTATTTTGATTACGATAACGCAAATTCGGATATTATTACAAGAATCAAAGTGCACCCGATTTCCAACCTGTATTTTTTCGGGAACGGAAGCTACGACGATTATAACTATATATTTCACGATTATAATGTAAACTCGCAAATTACGGATTTCAGAAAAGATTCTTTCGGCATAGGATATACCGAAATAAACGATGTTCAAGGGTATCTCACGGCTTTAAATATGTTTAATTCTACTAATTTAAATCTTTTTCCGCAGACATCGTCCGTAATTACCGGCTTAAATACCCTTTCTTATACCAGTTTGTCCGCTAATTTAAATATTATCGGCGGTTTTAGCATCAATACGACCGAAAGTATAGACTTGACGGTACATAAAGATATATCTAATTCTATCGGCGTAAACTATCAGACGGGCTGTATAGGTTTTATCGCCAATTATATGAATCTGCCTTATTTTCACCAATGGGCGTTTTCTTTCGGCTTGGTACTGAGAGGCATAGGAACATACGGCTTCGGCAATATGATTTCTCCTAACGCCGGATCATCCGGTTTAACGATGAGCGGTCCCGGTTTTAACAACGGCTTGTAAAGTATTACGCCGGTTTAAGCAGCCGGTCAAATTTTGGAGGTTTTTGATTTTTATGAAAACATATCTTGTAACCGGCGGTTTCGGTTTTATAGGGTCTAATTTTATCCGCCATGTTTTAGATAAACAAAAAGACGTTGAGATAATCAACGCAGATAAGATAACCTACGCCGCAAACCCTGAAAACCTTGAGGATTATTCCACGAATTATAAATTTTACAAAGCGGATATCGCGGATAAAACGGCATTGTCGAAAGTTTTTCTTGAAAATAGGATAGACTGCGTGGTTAATTTTGCGGCGGAATCCCATGTTGACAGGTCTATCGCCGACCCCGGGATTTTCATTAAAACCAATGTCGAGGGAACCCTTAACCTGCTGGAATTATCCTTGAAACATAATGTCGGGAAATTTCTTCAGATTTCCACGGACGAAGTTTACGGTTCGTTAGGCGCTTCCGGAAAATTCAGCGAAGAAACGCCGTTATCGCCCCGCAGTCCTTATTCCGCTTCAAAAGCCGCCGCAGATATGCTTGTTATGTCGTTTTTTCACACTTACAATATGCCTGTTTTAATATCGAGGTGTTCAAATAATTATGGACCGTACCAATTTCCCGAAAAATTGATGCCTTTAGTTATAATCAATGCATTAAATGATAAAGATATACCTCTATACGGGGACGGAAAAAACGTAAGAGACTGGATACATGTGTCCGACCACGTTAAAGGCATATGCTCAATTTTAGAAAAGGGAAAATTTGGAGAAGCTTATAATATAGGCGGCAACTCCGAAGCGGAAAATATCGATATAATTAGATATATATTAAATAAGCTTAATAAGCCTCATTCATTGATTAAACACGTTAAAGACAGGAAGGGGCATGACAGAAGATATGCTATGGACTTTTCCAAAATTAACGCCGAAACAGGATTTTTACCAGAATATGATATAGAAAAAGGCATAGATTCCACGATAAGCTGGTATATAAAAAACGAAAGCTGGTGGCGGGAAATATTATCGGGAGATTACAAAGAATATTATAAAAAAATGTATGAAAACAGGTGAGGTTTTATAATGTTGAAAATTGCGCTTATCGGTTCGACCGGTATGCTCGGCATAGACGTAAATTCCGCTCTTAAAGGGGTAAATTTTCTTATTAAGAATTATAATTCCAAGAATTTAGACATAGCCGACGCTCAGGCGGTCAACGGAGTTATGAGTAGTTTTAAGCCGGATTATATTATTAACTGTGCCGCGTACACGAATGTGGATGAGGCAGAGACGGAAAAAGAAAAAGCCGATGCCGTTAATAATGTAGGAGTGCAAAATTTAGCCGACGCGGCTTTAAATACAGGTTCAAGAATAATACATATAAGCACCGATTACGTGTTTAACGGCTCAAAGAAGACGCCTTATACCGAAGACGACGCGCCTAACCCGATAAACGAATACGGCTTATCAAAACTCAGAGGAGAGGAGGCTTTAAAAAAATCAGGCGCAAGCTATATAATATTAAGAACCTCATGGCTATACGGCAAGAATGGAAAAAATTTCGTGAATACGATTTTAAAAGCGGCGGACAGCCAGAAAAAAATAGAGGTCGTGGACGACCAGTTCGGAAGTCCTACATATACTAAAGACGTGGCTTATGCTATATCCGAAATAATTATAAAAGACAACTCAAAAAATGAAATTTATCACTTAACTAACGAGGGTTATACTTCATGGTATAAATTTGCGCTTGAAATAGTAAGCGTATTCAAGAGGACAAATTGCGAAATTGTGCCTGTGGTTTCGGATAAGTTCGTAAGACCCGCCAAAAGGCCGGTTTACAGCGTATTAAATAACTCCAAGATTAAAGAGGATTATAATATAGAACTAAGGCAGTGGAAAGATGCTCTTAAAAAATACTGTAACGATATAGGATATTTTATTATTTGAAAAATTCTAATTAAGATATATAATTATAATATTAGATGTCTAAAAATTGCTTCATTTCTAATTTTAAGGCGGAGGTTATATGAAAAAGTTTGTTTTAGCTGTTTTTGCTATTTTAACGGCTTTTTTGGGGGTTAGCTTTTTAATTTTAACTCCGGCAAATGCCCATATGATGTCTAAAAATGCAAAATTAATAGCCCGCGGCAAGAAGCTGTTCTATTCTAAGAATATCGGGACCAACGGTTTTTCATGCGCTACTTGTCATGTTTACAGCACAGGAACATATATAAATTTACATGGAAGGGGAATGGTTATCAGGCCGATTAAAAATGCGGCAAAAAAAATGGCGGAATTTGACAAAATGCACCATATGCATATGACCGTTAAAATGAAAGATAAAATGTGCGTTAAATTTGCCCTTAGGGGGCATATATCTAAAGGCGGCCTGAAGGCATTAACCGCATACGTGGGTTCTTTGAAATAAAAAGCCTTAAAAACTTTAATATTTATTTATTAAAGCGCTTTCGCGGCAAGAGGAAGCGCTTTATTTTTTATAAATCCAATTAACTTAATGAACAAATCTTTTTTCGCTAAAATAAGAAGCAGGTTCCTCACCGGATTAACTATTATAATTCCGGGGGCTATAACTATTTTTATAATAGTGTGGCTTTTAAGGGAAGTTAACAGAATTTTTAATCCTTTCTCTATCTTCATAAAGAGGTATATCCATATCTATATACCGGATATCGGATTAATACTTTTATTCATCCTGATTCTTGCTTCCGGTTTTCTTATTACCAACTGGCTGGGCAGGGCCGTTATTAATTTATACGAAAACGTTATGCTGAAAATTCCGGTGGTAAATTTACTTTATAAATCCACTAAGCAATGGGTGGACATATTTTCTCCCGGCAAAAGTTCGTTTAAAAAATTCGTGCTGGTCAGATATGCCGGCGATAAATTTATATACGGGTTTTTAACGTCCCAAACCGGAATAAAAGGCGAAAATAAAGACGATTACGCGGTAGTTTATATTCCGACGAACCATCTTTACATAGGTATGAATATAATTGCCAAAAAGGACGACATAATCGAAACCGGCCTGAAGGTAGAGCAGGGAGTACAGATTGTTCTTTCGGCGGGGATAGCGTTTCCGGAAAAATTGTAATATAAAAAGAATCGGTTTTTAAATGCATAATAGATTTTATATAGATGAGAAAATAGAGGGTTATCCCGGGAAAGAGATTGTTTTGGAATCGATATCCGCCCATATTAAAGCATTTCGCAAAAAGATGGGCGATGAAATTAAACTTTACGACGGATTAGGAACCGTTTATTCCGGTAAAATTCTTAAAATTGCCAAGAAAAATATTAATATTGAGTTGATATCAAGCAAGAAATATTCAGAAAATAATATTAAAATTTATCTTTTCCTGCCTCTTATTACGTCTCATATAATGGACCAGCTTATCGCAAGAGTCTGCGAACTCGGCGTGAGCAATATTTTTCCGGTAATTACGGAAAGGTCTATTAAATTAAAAAATGAAAAAGAGATAAATTCTAAGCTGTCGAAATGGGATAAAATTTCCAGAGGCGCCATGATTATTGCCGGAAAAAATTTTTCCACCGTCATAAACAAACCTGTCGCCTTAGCCGCCGCTTTTAAATCAGCCGAGAATTTTAACGCAAAATTAATAGCTTCTCCCGATGCGGAGCTATTTTTAAAAAATTATCTGGAAAGCTTGGATTTTAAGAAAAATGATATTTCTGTAGGAATGTTTATAGGGCCGGAAGGCGATTTTTCCCCGTCAGAATTAAGATTATCAAAAGAATACGGATTTACGTCCGTTAAATTATCTAATTATATTATGAGCACATTTGTCGCCTCTCTTTATTCCGTTTCAAATTTAATATGCTTTGCGCTTTCGGATAATAATTATGCGTCTTAAATTTATAGAACTATTCGGATTTAAAACATTTCCGGATAAAGTCAGAATACCTTTTCATCCGGGTATAAATATAATAGTCGGTCCCAACGGATGCGGCAAAACAAATATCGTGGATGCCGTCAGGTTTATTCTCGGAGAGCAGAACTTAAAAGATTTAAGGCTTAAGAATATGAACGATATAATTTTCCACGGTTCCAATATACGCAATCAGTCATCGGTTGCCCTGTGCAGAGGGGCGTTCGAAAACGATTCGGGCGGCAGTTTCAGATATAAAGATATTTCCGAAATAATGGTCGAAAGAAGGCATTTTAAGAATAAAGAAACGGAATACAGAATTAACGGAATTTCGGTTCCTTATAGGCAATATTTGGATTTTTTCAACGAAAGCGGCTTATCGAAGCATTACTCTATAATAGATTCGTCGAAGATAAACGCCATATTAAATTATAAGCCGAATGAATTGAGGCTTTTTTTTGAAGAAGCTTCCGGAATAACAAAATATAAAATCCAAAAAAAATCGGCATCCAAAAAATTGGAAGCGGCGGTAAACAATCTATTTAGAATAGGCGACCTGTTTAATGAAGTGAACATGCAATTAAGCTTTTTGGAAAAGTCATCGAAAAAATTAGACGAATATAAAAAACTTGAAATAGAAAAAAAGCGGTATGATTTAGCTTTATACGACAGGATAAAAAGAAAAATAGTTTCGGAAATAGATAAATATAAAAAAGAGCTAGAAAATTACTCCCTGCAACTTGCGGCGGCGGGAGCGAAGGAGAGTTCTATTCTAAGCGCTTTAACCGGCGCAAAAACTTCTTTCGATAATACGGAAGCGGAATATAAGCTTGCGTCAGGCGAAAAAAACAGATATTTGATAGACCTTGCAAAACTTAATTCCGATATAGAATACGGGAATATAAAAGTAAAAAATTTAGAATCGGAAATTTTAAGGAAAGCGCAAGAAATAGAAGAACAAACCCAATCAAAAAATAAAAATGCGGAAAAATTATCAAATCTTAAAAATCATTTGGCATCCGATGAATCAAACCTTAGAGATATCCGGGAAAAGTTAAATATTTTAAATAAATCGGTTGCAGAGAAAAAAGATTTCATAATAAAAACAAAAGATAATGCAGAAAATATAAACGACGAAATATTGGATATTGTCGAAAGATCCCAAAATAATAACAATAAATTGCTTTTTAATAGTAAAAACATTAAAAATATCGAAGCAAGAATTAGCGATACGAAAAATCTTATATCTAAAATTTCCGCGGAAATCGAGGAAGCCGGCAACGCCTTAAATGAAAAAATAAAGTTGTCCAATGATATCGGAACGATTATCGAAAATTTAAAAAATGAATATTCGGACAACAGAGCGAGGCTCTCGGAACTTACGGCGCAGCTTAATGAATACGGCGCAAAAAAAGACGGATTAGAAAAGGAACTTATGAAAATAAGTATAGATATATCCGGACTGTCCGATTTTATCGACAACCGCGAGGGATTTTCCGAAGGAGCCAGAAATTTTTTAAATGCCGAAAAAGATTACGAAGCATTTCCTTTATCCGACCTTGTAGAAATTGAATCCGGATACGAAAATGCCGTATTAGGGGGCGCAGGCGAAATACTAGAAGCCGTTTTAGTCGATAATATGGAAGATGCGGAAAAAGCATTAAATTACGTGAATAATAATAAAACCGGAGAAATAAAAATTTTTATTCAGGGTAAGAAAAAGAAAAGGCAGTCCGAACAGGAAAATTTATCCGAAAATATAAACGGACAATTAAACCTTATACCGTTGAAAGAAAAAATTGCGTTAAACCGAAAAAATTTATTTTCTGAAGACATAGGTATTAATTTTTATTATTGCAATAGTAAAAGCGATATTATGGAATATATACGCCGGACCGGTTTTTTCCCCGAGGTAAATATTATTACCGAAGACGGGGTGATGTTTTCCCCCGACGGATTTATAATTGCAGGTAAAAATAAAAATATAGAAAGCCAAAATTTATTTATCAATAAAAAGAAATTATCGGAATATAAAAACGTTAAGATAGAAAAACAAAAGGAATTTGACCGCGAGGAATCGCTGTTTAACTCAAAGCAGATTGAAATTAAAGGGCTTGGCATTAAAATAGACAGTCTAAGCGAGGAAGTTAAAGCTAACGAGATGGCGGGGTTAACCGTAAAAAACGATATCAAGCACTTAGAAAGCCTCTTAATTAAATCAAAGGAAAGACTTAATATATTGATTAACGAGCGCAACAATCTTGAGAATGAAAAAACGGAGAGCGTTAAAGAGGAGGAAAACTTAAAAGAAGAAATCTTAATTTTAGAAAACGAATTAAAATTAAAATCCGATGAAAGAAATAAGATAGAAAAAAGGCTCCAAGATTTTGAAGGCGAATTTGAAAAGGCGAAAGAAGATGAAACAACGCTAAAAATAGAAATTAATTCTGCCGAGCAGAATATTAATTTTCTTAGAAAACAGATTAGAGATTTAGAATCCAATGTCTTAAATTACGAGAAAAGGATAAAATCCTTGATAGGACAAAAAGAAAAAACAGCGTTAGATTTAGGCGATACCGTTAAAGATTTATCTGCTAAACAAAAAAATATAGAAACCCTGAATGAATCTTTAAAGCTGTCGGACGGCGTCATTAAGGATACCGAAATTAAATTGGAAAGACTAAAAGAAAGCATTAACAATGCGGAAAAAGATTTGGAAAATGCAAACAGACAAAAACTCAATGCGGATAAGAAAAAAGATGCCGTGCAGACTTATATAGATATCAACGGCGAAAAACTTGCCGAGCTTGATTCAAGCAGGGATTTAAACGGTCTGCCTATCGAGCCGGAACGGGAGGATAATGATTTCATAGATAGTATCGCAGGCATTAATAATGACGGCATTAGGAAAAGAGTAGAAGAACTTAACTTAAAAATAAAAGAACTCGGCGATATTAATATGAATGCCGCGAAAGAGTATGAGGATGCATTAGGCAGGCTCGAGTTTTTGGACAAACAAAAAAAAGACCTTGAAAGTTCTATTGAAGCGCTGCGAGGCGTTATAAAGCAATTAGATGCGGTATCCAAGGAGAAATTTAATTCTAATCTTACCCAGATAAGGCAAAAATTTAAAGAACTGTTTACATTTTTATTCGGCGGAGGACATGCCGATATATTGAATGTAGTTTCGCATAATCTTGACGAAGCGGACGAAAACGAGGAACATGCCGATGCAGATTTCTCCGGCATGGAAATAAACGCTCAGATACCGGGGAAAAAATTTTCGGGAATAAATATTTTATCGCAGGGCGAAAGAGTTCTGGTGGCGGTCAGCCTTTTGTTTTCGATTTTTCTCGTGAAAAAAACCCCTTTTTGCGTTATAGACGAAGTGGATGCTCCATTAGATTATGCAAATAATGCCAGATATAATAAATTAATAGAGGAAATATCGAATTATTCCCAGATAATTTTAATAACGCATAACAAAAAAACCATGGAAATAGGAAAAAACATTTTCGGGGTAACTTCCAAGCACCCGGGTATTTCCGGAATCGTATCGGTTTCAATGAATTAAAAAACAAGAGGAGATATATATTAATGAAAATGTTTGAAAAATTCAAAAATTTAGCGGAAAGCCTTAAAAAAACAAAACTGGAATTATCAGGCAAAATAAATTCTATTTTTGGTTCCGGCAAAATCGAAAGCGGAGATATAGATAAAATAGAAGAGGCGTTAATTCTATCGGATATATCGTATCAGACGGCATCAGAGATAATAGAAGGCGTTAAAAAAAGAGTCTTGAAAATTAAGGATCTGACGCCGGATATTATAAAACAGGCGTTAAAAGAAGAGATAAGTTCTAAAATATCTATCGAATTTCCGGAAATAAAAACCGGCGGCGAAAAAAATATTTTTATTATAGTCGGCGTAAACGGGGTAGGAAAAACTACTACGGTAGGAAAGCTCGGCAAATATTATACGGACAGAGGCAAAAAAGTTATCATAGCGGCATGCGATACATTCAGGGCGGCAGGGAAAGAGCAGATTGAAGTCTGGGGTCGGAGAACAGGCATAGAGGTCGTATCCGGCAAAGAAAATCAAGACCCCGCATCCGTAGCGCACGATGCGGTCCAACGGTTTAAAGAAAAAGATTATAATCTTCTCCTTATAGATACGGCGGGCAGACTGCATAATAAAAAACATCTTATGGAAGAATTATCGAAAATAAAAAGAGTCATATCAAAGTCGTCCGGCAATGAGCCCGATGAAGTTCTGATAGTTATAGATGCGGGTTTGGGGCAAAATTCTTTAGTTCAGGTTGAGCAGTTTAAGGCTATAATGGATATCACCGGGGTTATAATTACAAAATTAGACGGTTCTGCTAAGGGAGGCATCATAATAGATATAATACGCAAGCTGAACCTTCCCGTAAGATTTATAGGAACGGGAGAATCTCCCGATAAAATATCGGAATTTTCTCCCGAAATTTTTACGGATAATCTGCTTTAAGCGTAAGATTAAGCAGTTTATTTAATTTCTATTTTTTTAGGGGCGGAAGTTTTGCTTTTCTTAAGGGTTACTTCCAACACCCCGTCTTTCAGTGATGCTCCGGCTTCGTTTTTTTCAACATCGGAGGGCAGATCTATAATCCTATAAAAAGAACCGTATTGAATTTCCTGACGGTAGAAGTTTTCTTTCTTTTCTTCTTTTTCCTGTCTGTGTTCGCCCTTTATCGTAAGCTGGTCTCCATTGACCTCTATTACGATATTTTCTTTGGGTATTCCGGGCACCTGAGCTTTGACTACGATGTTTTCGTCCTGCTCTACGACATCGACCGCAGGTTCTATGTAACCAGCCGTGTTTCTTGAAACAGGATTAAAAAAATCAAAAAAATTTTTTTCAATTTCGCTCCTTATCGGATAAAAAGGGTCGAATTTAACAATTTTTTTCATAATTTTACCTCCATAATGCAAATAATACAATTAATATTCCTATTTTTAAAATATATCATAAAAAATTTATTTTTCAATATCGACGGCTCCAGCTGTCAAGGCAATTTAGAAATGTCCTCTTTTTAGCAAAGTAGAAATGTCCTCTTTTGGTTAAAATTAATATACTGCCCAGACGACGGATGAAAACCCGAAGCAATACTCTTGAAGCGAAGCGAAAAG
>JAJZJD010000084.1 GCA_021828445.1 bacterium | reverse complement strand
CTTTAATTAATTTTTTAACTTTGTCGGGAGATTTTAAAATGATAAAAACAAAATTCGATTACGATTATTACCTGCGAAAAAATACGCTTCCGCATATCTGGTGCCCGGGCTGCGGAGACGGAATTATTCTTAAGGCGCTGTTAAGGGCGATACATAAATGCGGATATTCCAAAGACGAAGTCGTCATTACTTCAGGTATCGGATGCGCTTCGAGACTGCCCGGCTACGTCGATTTTAATACTATCCACACTACCCACGGCAGGGCGTTGACTTTTGCAATAGGAATAAAGATGTATAAACCAAGGCTTAAAGTCATTACGATTTCCGGAGACGGCGATGCTTTGGCGATAGGCGGAAATCATTTTATCCATGCTGCGAGAAGAAATATAGATATGACTTTAATCGTTTTTAACAATTATACCTATGGAATGACGGGCGGACAGTATTCGCCAACCCAGCCATTGGACAGCTACTCTACTACTACGCCCTTCGGAAATATAGAATCTCCTTTCGACGTATGCAATTTGGCTCAGGCCGCCGGGGCTACATGGGTCGGGCGCTCAACCTCATATCATGCGGTTCAGCTAGAAAAATTTATGGTAAGCGCATTGAACCACACCGGTTTTTCCGTACTGGACGTTATAACTAACTGCCATATTTCATACGGAAGGAGAAATAAAATGAAATCTCCGGTAGATATGGTTAAATATCAGAAAGAAAAAGCCATAGCCGCACGTTCGGCGGAAAATATGTCCGCCGAAGAAATGGCTGGGAGATTTAAAACCGGGGTTTTGTTTGAAAAAACCGATAAGCCGGAATTTAGCTCGGAATATTATAAAAAATTGGAATCGATAAAAACAAAATAATCTAATATTAAGAGGGCGACTAAAATATGAGCGACAGAATTGAATTCAGGTTTTCGGGTTCCGGCGGTCAGGGATTAATATTGGCCGGAATCATACTGGCGGATGCCGCGGCGATTTATGAAAATAAAAACGCCGTTCAAACCCAGTCTTACGGACCGGAAGCAAGAGGGGGTTCGAGCAAATCCGAAGTAATCATATCGGACGACCCTATAGAATATCCGAAAGCTACTAAAGTTGACTATATGGTTTCTTTGACTCAGGAATCTTTTAACAAATATATAAACGATGTTAAAGACGACGGTATAGTTATAGCCGATAAAGAACTCGTTACCGACTTGTCTAAAGCAAAAGGCAAGCTGTATATGTTGGATATGGTAAAATCCGCAAGGGAAGAACTAGGTAAACTTTTAGGATTGAATATTATCGCTCTCGGCATACTGGTCGAAATATCCGGAGCGGTATCACACGATTCCATAGAAAAAGCCTTAATGAAAAGGGTGCCTAAGGGATTTGAAGAGTATAACAAGAAAGCTCTCGAAATTGGCTTTAGATTGGGAAAAGAAATTAAAAAATAAATAACAAATAAATTAAAGGGGTATATACAATGACGGAGCAGACGCTTTCTATAATTAAACCTGACGGAGTAAAAAAAGGGCTTTCCGGAAAAATTATTTCGATATTCGAAGAAAACGGTTTTGAAATTAAAGCCTTAAAAAAAGTTCATCTTACTAAAAAACAGGCCGAAGGTTTTTATTATATTCATAAAGAAAGACCTTTTTTTAACAGCTTAGTCGCTTTTATGACGGAAGGTCCGATTATTCCGATGGTATTATCCTGCGAAAATGCTATATTAAAAAACAGGGATATAATGGGTGCAACAAATCCTAAAGACGCTAAAGACGGCACTATAAGAAAAATGTTTGCCGAAAGCATCGAAAGAAACGCGGTACACGGCTCTGACTCGATAGAATCTGCAAAATTTGAAATTTCGTATTTTTTTAATGTTTTCGAAATATTATAAAATTGTTTAAAAATATTGAAAAATAAAGATATCGCTTCTATTATAAATCTTCTTGCAAAAAATTACGGCGATTTAAAACCGTTTTTAAACTTCAACAATGCTTTTCAGCTTTTAATCGCCGTCGTCCTTTCCGCCCAGTGCACCGATAAAAGAGTTAATATAATAACGGACAAGCTTTTTAAGCTGTATTTTAAGCCTTCCGACCTCGCGGGAAAAAAAATCGAAGAATTCGAAGAAGAAATTAAAACATGCGGCATGTTTCGCAATAAAGCTAAAAATCTCATAGAGGCTTCAAAAATACTTGCGGAAAAATATAACGATACGGTTCCGGAAAGCTTTGACGCACTCGTATCCCTTCCGGGCGTCGGAAGAAAATCGGCAAACGTCATACTGGGCACATATTTCAACGAAGCCCGTTTCCCGGTAGATACCCATGTTTTCCGCGTCGCTAACCGTATAGGGCTGGCAGATTCCGATACGCCGGAAAAAACAGAGGGCGACCTTACCAAAATAATACCTTCAAATCTGTGGATGAAAATGCACAGGTGGCTGATACACCACGGACGCACTTACTGCACCGCAAGAAATCCGAAATGCCCAGAATGTTTTTTAAGAAACTACTGCAAATATTATAAAAATTTAAAAAATAAACAAGTGTGACATTAATCATAAAAAATTATAAATTTATTTGATAGAATATTATTAATTATGAGTCCTATAATAAGATACTTTACGGTGGCTTCCCTGCTTTACCTTGTACTGGGAACCGGTTTAGGGTTAATTATGGCGCTGTATCCGCAGTCTATAGGATACCTGCTTTTAGCGCATGTTCATTTTCTTTTGCTTGGATTTATCGCTATGATGATTTATTCGGTCGGCTACCATGTCCTGCCCAGATTCAGCGGATTTAATCTATACAGCGAGTTTCTTATAACCGTTCAATTTTATCTGACTAATATCGGCTTAATCGGAATGGCTTTAACCTGGATTATTTTAAAAGATGCCGCGTCGGGATTTTATCCGGTTTTAATCCTTGGTTCATTTGCGTCTATGGAGTTTATAGGAATTTGCATTTTTGTTTTTAATAATATTATGACATTGTCCGGCAAGGGCGGGAAAATGACGCCTTAATGTTCAGCCTTTTTATTTCAGACGCAAAATCTTATGCAGCTGTATTCCCAATCTAACGTTTAAACCGTCTTTTAAAATTTTTTCCGCCAGCTCTTTGGAATTCATAGAGCCTTCAGCCGCAGAAAATATCAGTTTACCGGTGTTAATTTTATTTATTTTTAAGAAATCTTTCGCGAAATCGTAATCTTCGTCGGTCCCTATAACAAACTTTACCTCGTCGGACATGCTTATATATTTTAAATTTTCGTAATTAAATTCTTTAGAAAAACCGCTGGAAGGACATTTAACGTCGATAATTTTAATAACTTTTTTGTGCACTTTTTTTAAACTTATCGTTCCGTTCGTTTCCAATAGAACGATATAATTTAATTTTATCAGTTCGCCGAACAGGTCGAACGCCTCTTTCTGAAGCAGGGGTTCGCCGCCGGTTATTTCCACGAGCTTTACATTATTGCCGCCCCCGATTGAATACAAAGCGCTTATTATTTCGCCGATGCTTAACGGGTTGGAGTTTTTAATATCTAAGGCGTCTTTAGTATCGCAGTAACCGCATTTGAGATTGCATCCCGCAAGCCTTACGAACTTGCACGGATACCCGGTAAAAGAGGATTCTCCTTGAATGCTGTAAAAGATATCGTTTACGTATAGCATAAAAGCAATTTGAATATTTTAATAAATTATTATATAATCAACTTTAAAGAGAGGCAAAAAATGTTTGGAATCGGAGCTCCCGAATTAATTATTATAGCCGTAATCGCATTGTTAATATTTGGACCGTCGAAACTGCCCGAACTGGGAAAA
>JAJZJD010000083.1 GCA_021828445.1 bacterium | reverse complement strand
CGCAGCGTTTCCGGCAGAACCTATAACGGTAACTATAGTTCCGTAGTCTATATTTTTGTGTAAAAATCTGGCGTTTCGGAGCGGCATTTCTATACATCCGGCCGATTGCGGAAATCCGTAACGGGCGCGGGGAATATAATGCAGGGCTATTCCTTTGTTAAAATAATCCACGTATTTGATACCCGAATCGTCGTAGGCAACCCATTCTATCGGATGTCCGTCCAAACATCCTACCATACCCGGATGTTTGACCTTCAAGGATTCGTAAACTTTCTCGGAAATTCGCTTCGGCGACAGACCGCTCATCGTAGTATCGTGAAAACGCAGGAAAACATACCATGTCCCGTCGGGGGTCGTTGCAAATTCGCCGGTATTTGCGGGGGAAGAAAAAATTTCCTTGCCGTTTTCGTATAATTCGACCCTTTCGCTTTTCTTAGCCTGCTTAACCAGAACCCATTTCCAAGGGAGCGTGTCAAATTCTCCCTTTGCCGCGCTTTTTTTAAGTTCCGACAAAAGCACCCCGTCTATTTGAGGTCTTGCATATTCTCCGTCGCGAAGTTTACCCGACGCCTCCAGATATTGTGCCGCCGCTCCCAATACAAACGGATTTTGGGGATTCCATGCATATGAATCCGCAACTCGATGTAAAATATCCGGAGCGTGGAATGAGAATTCGTATTTGTCCGGACCGGCGGATGAAATCGGCAGATAGCGCAGGTATTCGAGGTATTTAACGGTGCAGGCAAATACGGTT
The DNA here is from genome assembly GCA_021828445.1 of bacterium. Lineage (GTDB taxonomy): Bacteria > SZUA-79 > SZUA-79 > Acidulodesulfobacterales > Acidulodesulfobacteraceae > Acidulodesulfobacterium_A. Next base: position 3,222 of record JAJZJD010000083.1, on the reverse strand, counting down.
TCGTCTTTGCACGCAGGAGGCTTTAAAGGCTTTGGCGCAACATATCCCGACAATCCCGACAATGCCGGCTTTGGTTTTTTAGATACGCCGGATGTTTTCCAGGCAGGCGGCGGATATTTTAAAAAAGCGGCGGCAAGCAAGATAAGCACGGAAATAAATGCGGTTAAAATATAAAGATATTTTGATTTTAATTTCATGAAATATACACCCCTTCGAAGATGTTTTTCTTAATAATATTATGCCATTTAAAGCCGATATTTTCAATTATGATTTTATGCATTATGCGGGCAAAAAAATGGTTTAATATGGTATAATCAAAATAGGCGCAAAATATCAACCGCAACTATATTTAAGACTAAGGAGGCAAATAAAATGATAGACGGAAAGAGATGGAACCCCGCGAATATAAAAAAACATTCGGCAAGCGATGAATCCGACGCCTATAAAAACAGCCTGTCCTATAAAGATATGTCCGTATGCAAAAATTGCCATAATATTTACCATAACAAAAGATGGGTAAATGACGGCGAGCTTTATAAATCCATCTTAAAGAAAAAAGAAGATGTAAATTATACGATTTGTCCCGCATGTTTAAAGATAAAAACAAAATTTTATAACGGGGTTGTCGAGTTAAGCGGCGGGTTTTTATTTGAACATAAAAGCGATATTTTAAATCTTATAAGCAATACCGTGGAAAAAGCGGATTATATAGACCCTTTGGAAAAAATAGAAAATATGGAAGAAAATGAAAAAGAAAAGATTATTACAATATACACCACAAGCGAAGACCTTGCTCAAAGAATCGGAAGAAACTTGGAAAGAGCTTATAAAGGCGAAGTGAATTATTCGTTTTCCGAAAGAGATTTATTGTTGAGAGTTTACTGGAAAAGGGAGGCATAAAATAAATAGGATCGTTTTTGACTTTTCCGTCAATAATGTTATAATCAAAAAGTCGATTAACAATATATTTAATAAAGGGGTTATTAAAAACAAAATTTGGGAATAACTAATAAAGCAAGGAAACGGGGGTCTGCCGCGGCAGTCAAAATGCGGGATATTTCGGGTGCGGTTAAAACAATCCCGAAAGCGCCTAAATCCCGGTTAATATCCGGCGGCAGCGAAAAAGAAGCCGGCAGCATAGAAAAGATAGAACTGGAAAACATAGACCTTTTTAATAAATTTTCCAGTCCGTCCGCTAATATAAAAGATATTATCGCAACCGAATTCGAAGTGGATATATCCGTTAGAGGCAACGTGTTACTGGTTAAAGGCAATGGAAATAACGTCAGAATTTGTGCCGGATTCATATACGACCTCCTAAATTTATATAAAACCGGCAAGGTTATAAACGATAATGATTTAATAAGATTGGCTAAGCTGAAGATTGAAAATCCGGGAGTTGACGTAGGCACGCAGATTTACCCTTCCATACTGATAACTCCAAGAAAAAAGATTATATCTCCAAGAACCGCAAATCAAAAAAAATATACCGACGCTATTTATAAAAACGATATAGTTATCGGCGTGGGGCCGGCCGGAACCGGCAAGACCTATCTTGCTATGGCATGCGCTATATCTTTATTTCAAAAGAAGCTGTTCGACAGAATAATATTAACCCGTCCCGCAGTTGAAGCGGGCGAGAAATTAGGTTTTCTTCCCGGAGATATTTCGCAGAAAATAAACCCGTATCTAAGGCCTCTTTATGATGCTCTTTACGAGATGTTCGAATTTGAAAAAGCCATAAAACTTATAGAATCGGATGTAATAGAAGTTGCTCCTATCGCATTTATGAGGGGGAGAACTCTGAATAATTCTTTTATAATATTGGATGAAGCGCAAAATGCCACAAACGAACAGATGAAGATGATGCTTACCAGAATAGGTTCGGGTTCCAAGATTGTCGTAAACGGCGATATCACCCAAACCGATCTGCCTTACGATAAGGAATCCGGACTTATAACCGCAAGTAAAATCCTGATGAACATAGCCGGCATAGAAGTAGTCAATTTTGACAGAGCGGACGTATTAAGGCATAAACTTGTTCAAAATATAATTAAAGCATATGAAACGAACGAAATTTCTCGAATTTCTAAAAAATAATACTTTAGAAATTAAAAACCGCTATTCCCCCCTTTTGGTTCTGCTTTTAATATCCGCTATATTTTTAACTTTTTTGCTTTACAACGGGGTGGAGTTTATAAAAAACAAGTATAAAGCGGGGGAGATAGCGACAAAAACCATAATAGCCAAAAAGAGTTTCAGATACGTAAACGTAAAAGCGACTAATGCCATCCTGAAAAAGAAAATCGATAAAAGTCCCGATGTTTATTTATATTATCCCGAAATTAAGGCAACCCTTTCAAGAAAGATAATGAAGGCTTTTGCTCTTGCAAGGTCTTATAAAGATGGCCATGCGCAGAACAAACAAAATATGGATATATCCGAAAATATATTTGCCGCTAAATTAGGAATTAAATTAGACAAGGCCGTTCTTAACGAGTTTTACTATTTGAATTACAATAAAAATATCGAGGCTTATATTTTAAAAATAGTTTCGAGTATTTATAAAAAGGGGGTGTTGTCCCGACCGACCGCCGATAATAAAAAGATAGAAATTAAAAATGTAATAACAAACAGGTTGAAAACTATAAATTATCCGCAAACATTTTTTACCTTAAAAAAAGAGAAAGGTTTCACTTATTATTATACTAAAAAATATCTTGGTTTCCTGCCGCCTTATATGCAGAACGATATTTACGGATTAGTTTACCGGATGATAAAGCCGGATATCGTATATTCAAAATATCTCACTATTAAAAAAATAGAGGATATTAAAAAAGAAAATGTACCGATTTATATACATATTAACGAAGGAATGCTTTTAGTGAGCGCCGGCGAACTTATAACGAAGTCGAAGGCGCTTGAATTAAATACTTATGATGCGGAATTTAAGCTAAAAAATAATATTCCGTCTCTTATAGGATTGTTTTTCGTCATAACGATGCTTTTATCGCTGTCTTATGTATTTCCTTACCGATATATAAAGAAATTCAGAAATTCCATAGATTTCAAAAATGTTGTTTTTATTATCGCTATTTTATTGTCTTCTATTTTGGTAATTAAAGCCGGAATTATTTTTTCTAAAGCCCTTTCTTTGTATTTTCCTTTCATAAATAGGAACGATATTTACTATTTAATCCCCTTTGCGTTCGGACCTATGCT
>JAJZJD010000082.1 GCA_021828445.1 bacterium | reverse complement strand
TAATGGGTATATCCATGTTAATTTCGCAAAAAATGAACCCTATGGTGGGAGATCCCGCGCAGGCTAAAATAATGCTTATACTCCCGGTAGTTTTTACTTTTATTTTTATTCATTTCCCCGCGGGGCTCCTTTTATACTGGACGGTCAACAATATTCTGACCATTACCCAGCAGTATATTATTAATAGAAAATTTGCATAATTCAGATTTATGCCGTTATGTCCTCTTTAACACATGAAATAGATACGATTTGCGCTATTTCTTCTCCTTCGGGGGAAGGAGCGATTAGCATTATCAGGGCATCAGGCAAAGACTGTATATATATACTGCAAAAAGTTTTTAAACCGTATCGTAAAAATTTTTCAGATATAAAACCCCGTTTTTTATATACAGGCCGCATTTTTGATTTTCAAACAAAATCGTACGTCGATGAGGCGGTATGCGTTTTCATAAAAGGCCCCGATTCCTATACCGGAGAAGATATGTTTGAAATATATCCCCACGGAGGGGTATTTAATACCAAATATATCCTAGAAATTATCCTAAAATCCGGAACAAGGCTTGCGTACAACGGAGAATTCACAAAAAGGGCTTATTTAAACAATAAGATAAATCTTATAAAAGCCGAAGCAATCCTTGAAATCATTAAGGCAAATTCTTTAAAAACGCTTGTTATAGCAAATAACGAGCTGAGCGGTCTCTTAGAAGAAAGGATAAATAAAATCAAAGAAGATTATATGTATCTGCTTGCTTCCGTAGAAGCTTTAATCGATTTTCCCGAGGAAATTTTTGAGAATATTAACGCCGATTTTTTAAAAAAGACTGAGGAAACGGCAGAATTAATCGGCGGACTTATGGCATCTTACGAAAATTACGAGTTGAACAAGCATGGTTTCAGCGTGGTAATAGCCGGAGCTCCGAACGTCGGCAAGTCAAGCATATTAAACAGGCTCGTCGATAAAAACAGAGCAATAGTTTCGGATACGGCAGGCACTACAAGGGATTATATCGAAGAAAACCTGTTCTTATCTAATAAACCCGTTAAAATAATCGATACCGCAGGCTTGAGAGAAACAGGCGAAACATTAGAGTATGAGGGCATAAAACAGAGCCGCAATCAAATTAAAAGCGCGGATGCCGTTTTATACGTTTTTGATATAAACGATTTAGAGGAAAGTGAAATTTTAAGGGATATATTAGAGGAAAAAAAAGATAGTTTAATTCCTGTTATAAATAAGGTTGATATATCTGACGGAAAAGACTTAAGCGTAATAGGAAAAAACGTTATGCAGGCGTTTGGATTTAAGAATAATCCGGTTTTTATCAGCGCTAAGACGGGTGCCGGTTTCGAAGCGATGAAAAAAGCGGTGCACGACATTATTTTAAAAATTGAAGGCGGGGTTAAAGACGATGTCGGCATTACGACCGTAAGGCAGAAAGATTTACTGGCAAAATCTTTAAATCATTTATTAAACGCTAAAGGCAAATTTACGGAAGGACAGCCCATTGAATTAATATCTATAGATTTAAGGGATGGCATTAACGCCCTTGACGAGATTGTCGGGGAAGTGACCAACGAAGACGTTCTGGATATTCTTTTTAAAGAATTCTGCATAGGCAAATAAAATCTCTCCGTATTTATTTTTAACCGTTTGCTCGGTTTGCGTGTTGCGGAATATCGTGTAATAATTGTCTCAAGCATACAAGTATAGCAGAGAATTAGATAATGGAAAACAAAAACAATAATTTTGACGTAATCGTGGTAGGCGCCGGACATGCCGGCATAGAGGCTTCCCTTGCCGCCGCAAGAATGGGCTTGAATACCGCCGTAATTACGATTAATTTAGACAATATCGGACAGATGTCCTGCAACCCTGCGATAGGGGGGCTTGCTAAAGGGCATCTCGTGCGCGAAGTCGATGCGCTCGGCGGAGAAATGGGAAAGGCTATAGACAAAACCGGCATTCAGTTCCGAACCCTTAATACAAAAAAGGGTCCCGCGGTCAGGTCGTCCCGCGCGCAAGCCGATATGTTTAAATATAAAACTTATATGAAAACCGTTCTGGAGTCTGCCGAAAATTTGACCATAATTCAATCTATGGTCGATTCGTTAATCGTCAAAAATGGCAAAGCCGAGGGAGTTGTTTTATGGACGGGCGAAAATCTTTATTCCGGCACTGTTATTTTAACTACGGGAACTTTTTTAAGAGGGCTTGTGCATATCGGCCTTTTTAATTATAATGCGGGAAGAGCCGGGGATTTTGCTTCAAATAACCTTTCTTTAAGCCTGCTTGAAAACGGTCTTGAGCTTGGAAGGCTTAAAACGGGCACTACCCCGAGATTAGACGGCAGAACCATTGATTTTTCCGAGCTTGAAGAACAAAAAGGAGAAGACGATTTTATCCCTTTTTCTATTGCCGATAAAAATATAACTAATGAAATCAGCTGTTATATAACATATACAAATAAAAATACGCATAATATAATTTTAAACGATCTGGACAAGTCCCCCTTATACTGCGGAGTTATTAAAGGAGTCGGTCCGAGATACTGCCCTTCCATAGAAGATAAAGTCGTCAGGTTTAAAGATAAAGAAAGACATCAGATATTTTTAGAAAGGGAAAGCCTTGATTCCGTGGAATACTATCCCAACGGGCTTTCGACGAGCCTGCCTTTAGAGACGCAGCTTAAATTTTTAAGAACGATTAAGGGGCTTGAAAAAGTAAAAATCATGAGACCGGGGTATGCCATAGAATACGATTACGTTTTGCCCGACCAGCTTAAACATTCCTTGGAAACTAAAAAAATAGACGGTCTTTTTTTGGCGGGGCAGATTAACGGCACTTCAGGTTATGAAGAAGCGGCGGCGCAGGGCATTATTGCCGGGATTAACGCGGTTATGAAAATTAGGGGCGAAAATTCTTTGATGCTTAGAAGAGATGAGGCATATATAGGGGTTTTAATCGACGATTTGATTATGCTTGGAACAAGCGAACCTTATAGAATGTTTACGTCCCGCGCCGAATACAGGCTTTTATTGAGGGAAGACAATGCGGACTTCAGGCTTTGCGAATATGGAAAAAGTATTGGATTGCTCGATGAAGAAAGATACTCTATATATAATGACAGACTGGCGCAATTTAACGAATTAACGGGTTTTTTGAAAACTTATGAAAACGGAAAGTATTACAGTCTATTAAAACGGCCGGATTTTTCCATAGATAATAATATTACGCCGGAATTTAGAAAGGAAATTGATAAATTCGATAGGGATATTATTAACAGAGCCCAGCTTTTTATTAAATATGAAGGCTACATCAGCAGGCAGAAAGAAGAGATAGGCAGGTTAAAAAAATTCGAGGACGTTAAGTTAGACGGCGATATTGATTTTAACGCAATACCCGGCTTATCGCTCGAAGTAGTCGAAAAACTTAATAAAATCAGACCTAGAACTATTGCGGAAGCGGGACGAATTTCGGGTATTACTCCCGCCGCCGTTTCCATTTTATTAATGAAATGCCGCAATTAGCTAAATTTAAAAATGTTTCCCGTGAAACATTTTTCTTGACATATTTTTTTTTAAATAGCATACTTTTATTAATATATTTAATTTAAATTTAACAGGAGATTATTTATGCGAAGTGAACCGGACAGTAGCAGCTATTATTTAACAAAAACCGAAGATAGCTTTAACTTATTATTAAACAGTTTAATATTAAATAACGTAAATAAATTCTCCGCAAATTATCACCCCTGCATATAGTTTTTTAATATTCTTCTCTTTCTAATAAACAGTTAAAGTTATTTATTAAGAAGGAGACAGAAAATGCAAGATTACAGAGATAAGCTTGAAAATCTTCCCGTAGATATAAAACTAAGAGCCGCGGATAGGCTTAAAATCCATCTTATGAGGCAGAAATACGGGTATTTTTCGCGCCTGTGCCTTTTAATGGCGCTGATAGGTCCGGGAATACTCGTTATGATTGCCGATAACGATGCCGGCGGCGTTATGA
>JAJZJD010000081.1 GCA_021828445.1 bacterium | reverse complement strand
TCCAATTTTCCAATCCTTGAAAATCACCGCTCATTCTATGTCCGACATCGGGCGACATTTCGTAAACCGTCGGCTTATATCCATGTTTTGCCAGAACTATGGCGGCGGTTAAACCGGCGGGTCCAGCCCCGACAATATTTATATGGTTTTCCAATTTTAAGTGCAATATTAAATTAGATATATACTTTATCTTAATACTACCATAATTTGATGCTTTTTCAAGCAGCAGCGGAATAGACCAAAAGCAGCGGCAAAAAATAATTAATTTTTTTATGATATAATAATTTTACCTGATTTTTTACCTGAAACCATAATAGTAAAATTTTATTAATATGTATGCTTCGTTTCATCGATACGATTAAATTAGCCGACGGACATTATGAGCTTATCGACCGCCATAATGAGAGAATTAATAATACTATAAATCATTTTTTCGGTTTCAATCCTGAAATAGACCTTAATTTATTTTTGCCGAAGCACGGCAAAAATAAATCCGGAACTCATAAATGCAGATTGACCTATTCTAATCATATTGAAAATATCGAAATTACACCTTATATTAAAAGAACGATTAAGGAATTAAAAATTATCGATTTAGACTCTCCTGATTTTCCTACGGAATACAAGTCGTTTGATTACGAGTTTAAATATCAAGACAGAACGCTTATAAATTCTTTTTTAACCGGAATAAACGATGTATCGGACATACTTATTATAAAAAACGGTCTATTAACGGACACCTCTTTTTCTAATATAATTTTGTTTGATGGAGAAAAATGGATTACCCCGGATACTTACCTTTTAAACGGAGTGAAAAGACGCTATCTTTTAGAAAATAACGAGATAATAGAAAGAAAGGTTTCGATTGACGACCTAAATCGCTTTCAGAAAGTATCCTTAATAAATGCAATGCTTGACCCTGAAGATATTACGATAGATATTTGCAACATAGGCCGTCATTCCTAAAAATTAATTCACTAAAAAACGCAACTGCCCGAAACCATAATGCGATATGATTTTAGATTCTAATTTCGTAGAAAAAATGAATTTTTATGGAAAAAATGGAATTAAATTTCTTTTTATCGTAGATTTTGAGATGAAGTTTCCAATTATTATGGAATTATCGGAGGTGAAAGACTTTTGCGTAAAATATTTTATAGACGGCGTTAACAATTATACAGGATATGCGGATAATATATCGGATAAGCATGAATTAAAAATTCAAAAAAATCCGGTTCAATTCGAAGTTTATAAAAAAGCTTTTAATAATGTTATTAAACATGAAAAGGCAGGTAATTCGTATCTTGTAAATTTAACCTTTAAAAGTCCTGTTGAGATTAATCTCGGTTTGCAGGAAATATTTTATAAGAGCAGGTCGAAGTATAAACTTTATTTTAAGAATTCTTCCCGCGAATTTGTTTTGTTTTCCCCGGAAACTTTTATCAACATAACCGGCGGAAAGATTTTTACTTATCCTATTAAAGGAACAATAGATGCCGGTATTCCGGATGCAAAAGAAATTCTTTTAAACGATAAAAAAGAAAGAGCCGAACATTTAACGGTCGTCGACCTTTTAAGAAACGATTTGAATATAGTATGTAAAGACGTAAAAGTCAATAGGTTTTGTTTTATAGAAACCGTTAAAACTAATTTTGGAGAATTATTGCAGATGACCTCGGAGATTGAAGGCAGAATTAAACCTGAATTGAATACAAGGTTCGGAGACATTCTTTGCGGTATGCTTCCCGCAGGATCCATTTGCGGGGCGCCTAAAAGAGAAACTCTGGAAATTATAAAAGAAACCGAACCGGAAAGCAGAGGTTATTATACGGGAGTTTTCGGCATATATGACGGGGAAGTTTTTAAAAGTTCCGTTATGATAAGATTTATAGAAAAAACGGGAAAAGACTATTTTTATAGAAGCGGCGGCGGCATTACCGTATATAGCGATATTAAAAAAGAATATGATGAAATGACCGAAAAAATTTATGTTCCGATTTATTAAAATTATAAGTATCTTGTGAACCATTCGGCGCTTAGGCGGGAAACCTCTTCAAGCGCCCCCGGTTCTTCAAACAGATGCGTTGCCCCGGGTATGATCTCAAGTTTCTTTTTTGCCGAAATATTTTCATATGCGGTTCTATTTAATTCGATAACCTCAAAATCCTCTCCTCCGACTATTAACAGTGTGGGCGCTTTAACCCCTTGTAAACTCTCCATAGCAAGGTCGGGACGGCCGCCCCTTGAAACTACGGCATAAATAATGTCCGGTCTTTTGGCGGCTGCCGCCAGTGCCGCCGCGGCTCCGGTGCTTGCCCCAAAATAGCCTAATTTTAAATTCTTCAAGGACGGCTCTTTAATCAGCCAATCCGTAACGTCGATAAGCCTTTTTGCGAGAAGTTTTATATTGAACCGGTATTCCGCCGTATAATTATCGATTTTTTCTTCTTCTGCGGTAAGAAGGTCAAAGAGGAGCGTGCCGAGATTATTTTTGTTTAAAATCCCCGCCACATAATTGTTTCTCGTGCTGAACCTGCTGCTGCCGCTACCGTGGGCAAAAATAATCAAACCTTCCGCTTTTTCAGGAATTTTTAAATTACCGAAAATACTTTTGCCGTTTATACGGATTAAAATCTCTTTGCTTATAGGGAGCGGTTCATTATTTTTCATAAAAGCTCTTAATTAAAGTATATGCCGATAAATATTAAAGTCAATTTTGATTTTTATATTTTTATTTTATAGTCAACATTTTTTCCATTATGCCGTGTTTTTCGTCCCGTGATAACTGCATATCCGCCATATTGAACAGTATATTTTCTTCTTTGTCGATATGTTCGGACAGAAGCCGGATGAAGGAATTTCCGAGGTCGATTATTGATTTATAATCTTTTTCGGCAGGATAACTATTAATCTTTGCCTTAAACTCTCCCGAAAGCTCTCTGCTATGTTTGTGTTCGATAAGCATAACATGAATGGGACCTGTTTCTATGCCGATATAATTTCCGAGAACCGGAAATAAAGCTTCCTCTTCTTTTTTAAAGTGTATTTCCAGATCTTTATCGATAAAGGCGGTAATTTCATGAAGCTGGTTTATTAAATTATTTTTAAGCCCGTCAGAGGAAACCGAGCCTATTTTTTTTAAATATCCTTCGAGATTATTTAAAACAGCCCTGACCGCTTCGTGGTCGCTTTTTAAAGCCGTAATCGGGTCAATGCTCGTATCCATAACAAAAGCCTCCGTTTATTTTAATTGTTTAATTTTCATAAATTAATTTTATCACAATATTTAATTTATATCTTGGAAATTTTTATATAGAAAAGAAAAGCAATATGCTATAATAATAAAATACCGTATTAAAAATACTTTAATCCTAATTTAATTTATTTATTAATATAGGAGGATAAAAATGGCCGAAGTTCAGGGATGCGAACTACCCGAAGATTTGTATTACGATATAGAAAAAGATACGTGGGCAAAGCCCCTTGAAAATAATATTGTTATGCTTGGAATGACGGATGTCGCTCAGACGCAGGCGGGTAAAATTTTGCACGTAACGTTTAAAAAAGTCGGAAGTATTGTTCAAAAAAGAGGCAATACGGCTACAATCGAAAGCGGAAAATGGGTAGGGCCTATTCCGTCGCCGGTATCCGGAGAAATCGTCGAAGTTAACGAGAATCTCTTAAAAGACCCTCTGCTTTTAAACGTTTCGCCATATAAAGACGCATGGGTCAGTAAAGTGAAAGCTTTAGATTTGAGCGAATTGGGCACTTTGTTCACGGGAAAAGAAGCCGTTGAAAAATACAGGGAAAAAATAATAAAAGAGCAGATCCAATGTATGAGATGTTCAAGTCAGTAATAATTTATGGAAGATAATAAACACGACGTTATACTATTAGTTTCAAAATGGTGCGAAGAGTGTATTCCTGCGGACAATGCATGGAAAAGACTCTTCGAAGAACGTAAGAATTTTAATTACAGATCGTTAGACGTTGCCGAACCGGAAGGCAGGAGGCTATCGA
>JAJZJD010000080.1 GCA_021828445.1 bacterium | reverse complement strand
AAATTATCTTTAAATATTAACATAGCTATATAAACGTTGCAAGATAATTTTAGCCTCTTCCAATTTATCAGGGCTTAAAACCTCTTTCTTTAATCTGATTTTTATTTTAAACTCCCCTATAAAGTTAAATATATATATCGACGAAAATTCTTTATCGTTTACCAATTTAACCAGCGCTTCAAAAACCGTGCCCGCCGATTCATGAAATTCCAATATAAATTCTTTTTCTTTTATTTCAAGAAACCGGACTTTTGAGTTTTTCATATAGCTCTTTAGTTCGGTTATCTTTAAAAGATTTTCGACGGGAGTTTCAATTTTTCCAAATCTGTCTTTAAGTTCGGCTCTTATTTTATCCACATCGCTCAGGCTGTTGCAATTAGAAAGTTTTCTATATACGGACATCTTGGTTTTCCCTTCGCTTATGTAGGAATCGGGGATATTCGCCGATAAATTTATCTTTACTTCTGGAGTGATTTGGGCAGGTAAAACGACACCCTGTATTTTTTCTATCTCTTCTTTCAGCATCTGCATACACATTTCAAGTCCTACGGCATTTATATGTCCCGATTGCGCTCCTCCGAGAATATTTCCCGCCCCTCTTATTTCCAAATCCGCCATTGCGAGTTTAAAGCCCGAACTGAGTTCGCTGTAATCTTTAATCGCATTAAGCCTTTTTCTTTGTTCGGCGCTTAAATTTTCATTATTCGTACCGAGGACAAGCAGGCAGTATGCCTGTATATGCGACCTCCCGACTCTTCCTCTGAGCTGATACAGCTGACTAAGACCGAATTGTTCGGCATTATTTATAATAATAGTATTTACGTTGGGGTTATCCAGTCCGGATTCTATTATGGCAGTCGAAAGAAGCATATCGTAACCTTTATTGTAGAATATATGCATAATATCCATAATTTTCTCGGAATCCAGCCGCCCGTGAACGACTCCGATTCTTATATCGGGCATTATTTTTTTAAGCCTGTTATAAATCGAATCTAAGTGCGATATCCTGTTGTCGATAAAATAAACCTGTCCTCCTCTGTTCAATTCTTTAAAAACTGCGTCTTTTATAATCCCGTCTTCATATAGCTCTATACCCGTAATAACGTTTTTCCTGCCGGAAGGCGGGGTGCTTATAATGCTTAAATCTCTTATTCCCGACATTGAAAGATACAGCGTCCTTGGTATGGGGGTTGCGCTCATGGCGAGCACGTCTATGGAGTATCTTATTTTTTTTATTTTTTCCTTTTGGAGCGCGCCGAATTTTTGCTCTTCGTCTATAATCAAAAGGCCTATATCATTGTATGCTATCTTTTCGGATAACAGTTTATGCGTCCCTATTATTACGTCTATGCCCCCGTCTTTAATCTCTTTAATTATCCCTTTTTCTTCGTTTTTTTTAATAAACCTTGAAATACACGCTACTTTTATAGGATATTTTTCAAATCTTTTTTTAAAATTATTGTAATGCTGATCTACTAAAAGAGTAGTGGGGGCTATTAAGGCAACCTGCTTTCCGTCCATTGCCGCTTTAAAAGCGGCTCTTATTGCAACTTCCGTTTTTCCGAATCCTACGTCCCCGCATATCAACCTGTCCATAGGCTTATTGCCGCGCATATCCGACAGAACTTCTTTTATCGCCTTTGACTGGTCGTCTGTTTCTTCAAATTCGAAACTTTCCTCGAATTCCCTGTATTCTTCATTTTCTTCGGAAAATGCAAATCCCCTTTCCGTCATTCTCTTGGCATACAAAACTTTTAAATCTTCGGCTATCTCTTCAACCTTCTTTTTCGCCTTTATTTTTGCTTTTTCCCACGATTTGTTTCCGAGCCTGCTCAATGCCGGAGAATTTTCTTCGGAAGAAGCGATATATTTGTGGAGCAGATATATTTTATCGGCGGGAACGAAAAGCTTATCGCCGCCTTCAAAAATAAGGGCAAAATAATCGGATGAAATGCCGTTAAGCGTAATGTTTTTTATTTCGTTGAATTTTGCTATGCCGAATTCATCGTGAACTACAAAATCGCCCGGGTTAAGTTCCTCTATGCTTTTAAAGTAATCTGCGCCGGACGCTCCGCGCCCTGATTCCGGCGTTAAATCCAGATGTTCTCTGAAAAGCTCTTCGTCTTTAATTATAAAGAGTTTATGCTTCTTAGATATCATGCCGGAGGAAATATCCCCGGTCGAGATTTGAAACCTGTCTCCCTCCTTCTCCTCGTCTAAACCTATGGACCCGAAAATCGTTTTCAGCCTGTTTTTATGAATCTCATTTTTTGACGCTATTATTATCCGGTATCCTTTTTCGATAAGATTAATGAAAATTTTCTTAATTAAAGCTAAATTTAATTTTCCGTCTTTATATTTTAGTTTTGCTATAAAATCGATATTTCCGGATTCTATGGCTGAAGATAAGCGTCCTATCGGATTATCCGAATTTTTGACGCCGTAATATATTGCAGATTTTTTATAATTATAATAATAAAATTTATCTAAATTATTTAAGGAAAGGTTAAAAATATTTCTATTAAGCGCATCGCGGTTTAACGTATCTAAAAGTTCGGTTTCAGGTTCTTCTATATATAAAACCGGATTTTCCAATACATCTATAATATTAAGCTTTTTTTCGTAATAATCCGACTTAACCGGAAATACCGCAAAACCGTCTATGTTTTTAAAGCTTACCTGCGTGTTTAAATCGAAATATCTTATATCTTCGACGGTTTCGTCAAAAAAATCTATCCTTGCCGGATATGGTCCGTCTCCGTTAAATATGTCGATGATGCCCCCTCTGACGGCAAATTCGTTTTCGTTCTCTATCTGAGTTGTTTTCTCATAGCCGTAAGAAATTAATGTCCGTATAAGGTTTTCCCTGGAAATATCCAATCCTTTCTTGATATGTATAAAAGAATTTAAAAGACTGCCCGGCTCGGGGACTTTAGAAAAAAAAGAAAGGGGGGTCAGGATTACGACGGCATTATTATCGCGTTTTAAATCATACAGTATGCTTACCGGAATTATTTCTTCGCAAAAGAAGATTTTTTTAGACGAAAAAAATGAAATGTTCTTATACAAATCTTTAGCCGATACGTAATTATCGCATAAAAAAACGTATATGCCGTTTCTATTTTCGATATATAACGCAATATCTAAAGAAAAACTTGAGGGTGTTTTTGATTTTGTCGTATTCAAATTCAATGCTCTATGGTACCCAAATCCCGATTTAGAAAATATTTAATAAATTCTAATATCCCGTCATTGCGAGCGCACTATTTCGTCATTGCTTCGCTACGCTCGCAATGACGTTATTAAGTAATTCAGGCAATTCATATATAAAAATTTCTAAATCTGGACTTGGGTCGTAATTACAGCTTGCAATGTACGGATTAAAGCGCCGTTTCTTTAATCGAAGCCTGCGCCGCAGAAATAATTGCTACCGGAACCCTGTAAGGGGAACAGCTTACATAGTTCAGATTCAAAGCATGGCAAAATTCTATCGAGCTGGGGTCTCCGCCGTGTTCTCCGCATATTCCGAGTTTAATATCCTTTCTGGCGGCTTTACCTTTACCGACGGCAATTTTCATAAGCTCTCCGACGCCATTTCGGTCTAATTCCATGAAAGGGTCGTTTTTCAGTATATTTTTATTCAGATAATCAGGCAAAAAAGAACCTATATCGTCTCTGGAGAAGCCGAAAGTGGTCTGCGTAAGGTCGTTTGTTCCGAACGAGAAAAATTCCGCATCTCTGGCTATTTCGTCTGCAACCATACATGCTCTCGGCAGTTCAATCATCGTCCCTACAAGGTATTTAAGTTTTACGCCGTATTTCTCCATTACTTCGGAAGCCTTTTTATCGACCAATTCTTTTAGTAATCTTATCTCTTCATAAATTCCTACGACGGGTATCATAATTTCCGGCATTATTTTATTGCCGTTTTTATGGAATTCGCAAGCCGCTTCCATAATAGCCTGAACCTGCATTTCATAAATTTCGGGATAGCTGACTCCAAGCCTGCAGCCCCTGTGTCCAAGCATAGGATTGACTTCATGAAG
>JAJZJD010000079.1 GCA_021828445.1 bacterium | reverse complement strand
CGCCTCCATAATATTATTTAAATACTTTTCGAGTTTCAAAACCTTCGATTCGGCATACTGTTTTATCGCATCGCTCGAATCGATATGTTTAAAAGTGACTGCAATGTTCATCGGATTAGTCTCCCTTGATTAGTTAACTTATTATTTTGTTATATTATATCAATTTTATTCTCTTGTTTCTGATGCTCGACGGCGGTATATTCATAATTTCTCTGTATTTGGCAATAGTTCTTCGCGCTATGGTAATTCCCTGTTTTTTTAGTATATCGGTTATCTCATTGTCCCTAAAAATTTTACCGGACGAATCTTCGGAATCTATAATGGTTTTTATCCTTGTCATAACGTTTTCGGAAGAAGACTCTCCGTATGAGGCTCCGGTAAAAAAATCCTTAAGTTCGAAAACGCCGATATGCGTGCTTAAATATTTATTGGCCGTCGCTCTTGATACCGTCGATTCGTGAATACTCAGCTCTCCCGCTATATCTTTTAAAATTAAAGGCTTTAGATTCCCGACCCCTTTATTGAAATAATCCGTTTGTTTATCGACAATTTTTTGCGCTATATTTAAAATGGTCTCTTTTCTGGTATCTATGCTCTTCATGAGCCATAAAGCCGACTTAAATCTTTCTTCGGCATAATTTTTCATATCGTTGGACACTTCAATTTCGCCGCTAAGAATTTTTTTATAATAACCGTTTATTCTAATTTGAGGAATAGAATTGTCGTCCATAAACACGACGTAACGTTCGCCCTCTTTTCTTAAAAACAGGTCGGGAACGATATAACGGGGTTCTTCTCTGCTAAAATTAGCCGCCGGGTTCGGGTTTAGTTTTTTAAGATTTTCTATCGAGCTTAAAACGTCATTTGTATTTTTTCCGGTTTCTTTACATATCTTTTGATAATTTTTGTTCGCTACTTCTTTTAAATATTTTTCAATTATAGTTTTAAGCAGAACATCATTATCGAAGTAATAGTCTGCCTGAATCATCAGGCTCGATAATATATTTTCGGCGGCAAGTCCGACCGGCTCAAGCCTGTTTATTTTATTAAGCGTCTTCCCGACTAACGGCTTAACGTTATTTCGCACCCCCGCATTTACGGCAAAATCCTCAATGTCCTGCCTTGAAACTGCAAGCAGTCCTTTCGAATCTAAATTGCCCGCGATATATCCGGCAAGCAAAATTTCCTCGTCGGAAAAGTCTCCCGTTCTCACCTGCTCCATTAAATGCTCGTAAAGGGTTTTGCCGCTGTAAAAACTGTTTTCTAATTTATATTCTAAATAATTTTTATCGGCTCCGCCGTAACTGCCGTCGTCCTTGGATAAATCGACAAACTGCTCGTTATAGTTGACTAAATATTGGGCGATTTCCTTGAAGCCGTCTTCAACCTCGGCTATAACCCCGGTATCCGGCATTTCTTCATTTGCGGCTTTAAAATTTTCGCTTTCGGCGTCTTCTTCGCTTTTTGCGCCTGCCGTTTCAGTGTCCAATATGGGGTTTTCCAGTATTTCCTGTTTGAGCATATCGGAAAGTTCGATATTGTTTAACGCCAGCATCTTAATGGCAAGCTGAAGGCGCGGGGTCATCACCAACTGTTGGGACAGCTTCAGATTTTGCCTTAATTCCATACCGCTCATACAAAACTCCGATTTGAAAAGGAAAATGCGAAAATTTAAGAATAAATAAATCCGGCGCCTTTTCCCTGAATATGTTTATATAATATTATTATATAACATTCGACTCAGATACCCAAATTAAACTTTTCTCCGAGGAAGAATCTCTTTACGATGGAACTGGAAATAATATGGGAGGGAGCGCCTTTTTCTATAATTTTTCCGTCGTTGATTATATAGGCGCTGTTGCATATCCTTAAAGCCTCTCTTACATTATGGTCGGTTATTAATATTCCTATGGAATCGTTTTTTAAACCGATAAGAATATCCTGCATATCTTCAACGGCTATAGGGTCTATTCCGGAAAACGGCTCGTCGAGCAAAATGAACTTAGGGGAAAGTATGAGCGATCTGGCAACCTCGACTCTCCTTCTTTCTCCTCCGGATAAACTCATAACGGGAGATTTTCTGACCTTTTCAAGTCCGAACTTTTCCACTAATTCATCGAGTCTCAGGTTTTTTTCTTGAACGGGTATCTTCAACAATTCAAAAATAGCCGTAAGATTCTGTTCGGTAGTAAGTTTTCTAAAGACCGAAGTTTCCTGAGGAAGATAACCTATACCGAGTCTGGCCCTTTTATACATGGGTAGTCCCGTAATTTCGGCATCGTCTAAAAATATAGAGCCTTCGTCCGGCCTTAACATACCGGAAATCATATTAAACGTCGTGGTCTTACCCGCGCCGTTAGGCCCTAAAAGTCCGGTTATTTCACCGGGCTTGATCTCAAGCGAAACTCCGTTTACCACCGCTCTTTTCTTAAATCTCTTTACTAAATTCAATGCTTTTATCATTTTTTATTTCTTTGTTTTTGAACGGTTAGAGATTTATTCGAATAAACTACCGCGTTGACTCTTTTTTTGCCGCCTATAACGGTAGATATTCCGGTTTTAAAATTAATCATTATTTTTTTTCCGACTATTTTATTTTTTCCCTCATATGCTATAGGATTTTCGGTTATTACCGCAATCCTTTTTTTGTTGTAATAAACCGCCCTGCCGCCCGTAATATTGTCCTTTCCTTTAATGATATGGACGTTTCCGGTTGCGATAAGCATTTTTATTTTATTTTTTTTTGTATATATAACATTCAGCACCGACGATAAAATTTTTAACCTGCCTTTGATTGCGATGACGTGTCCCGTAAATACGGCAATATTTTTTTTATTGTTTACCACTAAGGAGTCGGATGTTATATTCGTTTGAGTTTGGGGTCGGGGGTTGGGGCCGGCAACGCAATAGCCCTTGCCCTGAAATAAAAAAACGGAACATAAAAAAACGATTAAAATTAAAAAGTATGAATTTATTTTCACTTAGTCACCCCGCTTCCCCCCGCTTTCATTGCATTATTAGATAAAAAATGAACGTCTTTTTGCAAGATAAAAATATTTTTTTTAATGTAAAAAATAAGTCCGTTTCCGGAAATAAAATAGTTTTTCCCCTTAATTTCCATATAATCCGGGGCTACTATCTTATCGCCTTTAGCAAAATAATCGATTATGCCGGTTTTCATGGATGCCCCTTTTGCGCTTTTTATTATAACGCCCCCGGAAATTATCACGTTCTTGGAAACCGAATTCAATCTTCCCGATTTCCCCGTAATAATAAACGCCGGTTTTTTATTTTTTCCGTAAATATATACCTTAACCGCATTCAGTTTAATAACGTTCTTTTTTTGAGAGCGGTAATTTAAACTATCGGCAAAGATTTCATAAGCGAGTACGCCTTTTTTAAAAAATTTATAATTTATTTTTTTCAGGCTTATATAGCCCTTAGATATTTTAAAGCCTAACAGCCCCTTATTGTTATGCAAATAATGCAGAAGCAAAAAAAAACCCAGAACGACGATAAAACCAAGTCCTAATACCAGCGCCGTTCTTCTTAAAATTTTACGATCCAGCGGCATAATCTATAATTTATTTAAAAAATTTGTAAGAAGGCCTTTTTCCTGCAGAATTATATCGCAAACCTCTCTTACCGCGCCGCATCCGCCCGTCTTTTCGGTTACGATATCCGCGCAAATTCTGACATATTCAGGCGCATTCGGAACGGTGGCGGAAACAGCCGCCAATTTTAAAAGTTCGATATCGACTATATCGTCTCCCATATAAAATAAATTTTTAATACCGATATTATATTCTTTCAATAGCGGTTTTAAAGCATTATATTTGTCTTTGCATCCTTCTATATAAAAATCGACGCCGAGTTCTTTTGCTCTTATAGAGGCGGCATTACTGGTTCTTGCCGAAATCATGCCTGTCTTCAGCCCTAATTTTTTAGCAAGTTTCATACCTGCGCCGTCATGCGCAAAAAACGCCTTAGTTTCAACCCCGCTTTCGGATAAATATATTTTTCCGTCGGTTAATATGCCGTCAACGTCGAAAACTAAAATTTCTATATCGTTAAAATTAAGTTTTTTCATATTATACCT
>JAJZJD010000078.1 GCA_021828445.1 bacterium | reverse complement strand
TTAATATATGCCTTTAAACAAAAATAAAATATTCGATATACTTGTTTATATTATTTCGTTCTTATTTTTTGCAATGCTGATACTTCTTCTTTCAGGCATATTTTTCCAAGCATCTATCTATCTTTTCATAAAAGAATTAAAAAACGCAGGGCTTTGGAACTCGATATTTTTAAGTTTTAAGCTTTCTTTCATCGTCATCCTTATAAATTTAATAATCGGAATTCCCATAGCCTACGTATTGTCGTTTAAAAAAAGCAAAATTTCATTTTTATTGGACATAATTTCCACCCTGCCTCTTACGACATCCCCCTTAGTCATAGGTTTTGCGGTTCTAATTACTATGGGTTCCCTTAATCCGATAGGAAAATTTTTTATAGACCGTGGAATAAAATTTGTATTCACGCCTCAGGGCATCGTTTTAGTTCAGTTAATAATATCTTTTCCGTTTTTCGTAAATATAGTAAAAACATCGTTCGATTCCGTAAATAGAAAAATGTTGGATTTAAGCAAAACGCTGGGGGCATCCTCGTTCGACATACTATTCAGAATTATTATTCCGCTTTCTTACAACGGAATTATTGCCGGACTCGCAATGAGCTGGTCAAGGTCTATAGGCGAGTATGCCGCAACGCAGATGGTTTCCGGCGTTATCCCTAAAATAACGGAAACGGCGCCTATAGAGGTCTTCGTTAAAACAAGCTATGGCAACTACCCCGCCGCAATTACTATTGCCGGTATATTAATGATTATATCGCTGTTCTTCCTCGGTATTTTTAAATATTTCAACTATAAAATAAAAACTAATGCATAAAAAAATTAAACAGATATGAAACTGCTGGAAATTAAAAATATAAGTAAAAGTTTTTTGAATAAGAAAGTTTTGGACGGCATAAATTTAGAAATTGAAAGCGGGGAAATTTCTTCTATTTTCGGCTATTCCGGCGAGGGCAAAAGCACCGTTTTAAAAATTATATGCGGCATATTAAAACAAGACTGCGGGGATATTATTCTTAGCGAAAAAAATATAAATAATCTTGAACCGTATGAAAGACGCACCGCCCTTGTGATGGACGAACCTCTTTTGTTTTCGCATATGACGGTATTAGAAAATATATCCTTCGGCTTAAGATTAAACTCCAATAAAAAAAGACATATAAAAAAGCCCGACGGTAATAAAAAATTATTAAATTCTCCTATTGAAATAATGGAACTGCTCGGAATAACGGGACTCGAGAAAAGATACCCGTCCGAAATAAGTATGGGGCAGGCGCAAAGAGTTTCTTTGGCAAGGGCTTTAATAGTAAATCCGGATATTATATTGATGGACGAACCGTTTTCAAATCTTGATATAATTTCCAAAACAAAAGTAAGAAGACTGATCAAAGATATTAACCGTGAACTTAAAATTTCGATATTGCTCGTAACGCACGACATTGAAGACGTCGTCAATTTATCCGATAAAATGTTCATCTTGAACGACGGCAAGATTCAGGATTCGGGGCATCCCAAGGAAGTTTTAAAAAAACCTTCTTCTATAGATACCGCTTTCCTTCTCGGAACCGAAAATATATTAGGCGGAGTTATATCTGAAATAGACCCTGATAATAACTTAATAAAAATTAAAATTAAAGCTAATAACGAAAATGCCGAATATAACGACTATAATAAAAATACGGATGCCTGCGTTGTCATGGAAGCAGACTTCCAAGGAAATTTTGAAACAGGCGAACAGGTTTTTTTAGCCGTAAGACCGGAAGAGATAATAATACTAAGAGAAGATAGGGATGCTTCAAAACCGGTAAGGGAAAACCGCTTTTCCGGAAAAATTATTTCGTCTATTTTTACTTCCAGAATGATGGAGATATCAATAAAATCTGAAGAAAATCTGGAGTTTAAAGTTTTAATACCTTTTCACGCTTACGAAGTTATGAATCTTTTTGAGGGAAAAACCGTCAAAGTATCATTAAAAAAATCTTCGATTCATCTTATAAAAAAGAAAAAACCGTCGAGGGATTGATTTTTTGTTAAATCTAACTATAGAAATAATATATTGAAGGTTATAATTTATTTAGCGGCTGTAAGGCAGGCTCAACTTCCATAATTTTTGATTTTAAACTGCCGTCGTTTAAAACTATCTTTATATTTTCGTTTCCTTTAACTTGTAAAACCGATGAAACGACCGTTTTTTCTTCCGAAAAAACTATGCCGTAACCCCTTTTAAGAACGTTATAAGGACTTAATGAATTCAGCGCCTTGCTCTCCGTTTTAACTATGTTTTTGTAACTTGAAATAGTCGTTTCCTGCGCCCTTTTAAGCCTGTCCGATAGTCCGTTTATATATAATTTGCGTTCTTTAAAGATATTTAAGGGGCTTTTCAGTAAAAGCCTTTTACGCAAATGCGAAACATTTAGTTTTAATAAATTTATCCGCCCTGCGGCCAAGTTTTGCAGACTTTCGGCGAGGTCGTAAACCCTGATTTTTCTATCCTGAATAATCCTTTTTGGAGAAACTTTTTCCATATTTTTAATTAAATTAGACAGCTCGGCTTTTCTGCTTGAAATTAAATTAACAGCGCCAAAAATTATTCTA
This sequence comes from bacterium, assembly GCA_021828445.1. Lineage (GTDB taxonomy): Bacteria > SZUA-79 > SZUA-79 > Acidulodesulfobacterales > Acidulodesulfobacteraceae > Acidulodesulfobacterium_A. The sequence goes on along the minus strand of JAJZJD010000078.1, from coordinate 1,550 downwards.
TTTCTTAAGGTTTCCACCCGCCTTACTAATTCCGATTTTACCGGAACCGCCATTTCGGCGGCATTTGACGGCGTCGAAGCCCTTTTATCGGCGACAAAGTCGGCAATGGTAAAATCCGTTTCGTGGCCGACGGCGCTGATCACCGGAATAGACGAGTTATAAATCGCCCTTGCGGTAATTTCTTCGTTAAAAGCCCATAAATCCTCTATGCTCCCGCCGCCTCTGCCGACTATAATCACGTCTATTTTTCTTTTTGTCCTGCCGTATAAATTTAAAAGTTCTATAGCCTGCGCGATTTCTGTAGCGCTGTTTTGCCCCTGAACGCTTGCATTTGCAAAAATTATAGAGATATTTTCAAACCTTGACTTTATGATTTTCACGATATCATGCAAAACTGCGCCGCTTTTCGACGTAACTATGCCTATAGTTTCCGGCAGAGAAGGTATAACTCTTTTGCGCGATTCATCGAACAAGCCTTCCTGCTTAAGTTTTTCTTTTAACCTCTCAAACAATATATAAAGCTCGCCGCAGCCGAGAGGCTCTATTTCCGATACTATAAAACTGTATTCGCCTCTGGGTTCATATAGGTTAATCCTTCCGTAAACTTTTACGGACAATCCGTCCTTTATATCGAATTTTATTTTACTTACGTCGCTCTTGAATATTATGCATTTTAATTTTGCGGATTCGTCTTTGAGGTCAAAATAATATCCCGAAGGATAATTTGTTTTTAACCCTGATATTTCGCCTTTTATACCGACGGCGTAAAAAGCGTTTTCTATTGTTGCCTTCAGAAGGCGCGAGAATTCCGAAACAGTCAAAATTATTTTATTAAAATCTTTTTCGCCGGTATCTTTATTCATAATTACAATAATATCATATTCTATCTGCTATGCCTTTTATTTTTAATAAAAAAAGCCACGGCCGCTCCGACAAGCGTCACATAACCGAGTATGCCGAATGAATCCCCGTAAGAAGCAATCGAAGCCTGCATTTGCACTATTTCGTCAAAAAAGCCCAAGGTCGGGTTCGGAAAAATAGTCCCCGGCCTTAAATATGCGGCGGCTTTGCTCATCAAATCACCGTTAATAAAATTTATTACGCCGTGATATGCATAAGAATTATATTTAATATCCCTCGCATACTGGTTTAAGTGATAAACCTGCCTTACCACAAGTTCGTTGCCTATGAAGGCTATGCCGAAGGAGGCTCCTATCTGAAGCGATACCGGAATCAAACCGGAGGCTTCGGGAATCATGTCTGTTTTTACCGAATTTAGAGCGGCGCTCATTACCGGCGCATTCAGCAGTCCTATTCCAACGCCTCTTATTAATTGGTTTACTACTATATCGTAAACGCTTGTATTTAAAGAAAGATTATCGAACATAAACATAGAAGCCGCAACTATTAAAAGCCCGGCAAAAAGAGGGTATCTGGGGCCTATTCTATCAGATATTTTTCCGGAAAAAAGTGATACCAATGCCACCGCAATAGCAGTGGGAGCCATTAAAATACCCGCGTTCATGGCATTATAATTAAGGACGTTTTCT
>JAJZJD010000077.1 GCA_021828445.1 bacterium | reverse complement strand
TTGCTATTCTTTTTCTCTCTTCTTCCTGAGCATTTATTACATTATTGATAAAATTTTTCCTTAAGTTGTCGTTTTCTATTCTTTCTTCGTTCGCCTTTTTTAAACTCTCCGCCATTTTATTAAAATCCCTCGTAAGCATCCCTATTTCATCGTCTCTTTTAATATCGAGCTTTACGTCGTAACTGCCGCTTTTGACTTTATCAAAAGCTTCCGATAGTTTTACTATCGGCGTCATAACCCACCATGCGATCGAACTTGAAAGTATAATAGCTAAAACGGCGGCAAAAATCATAATAAAAATTATGGATTTTATCAACGAATAAAGGAGCATATTCGACCTTTTAGTCGAAATTCCGACTCTTATTATGCCGAGCCTTCCATTTAAGATAGGAACGGATGTGTCATATGCTATACCTTCGTTGGTTTTAATTTTAACGGTAGCTAAACTTTTCAGATTAAAACCGTTAACTTTCAATAAACCGGCGGGGAATCCGCCGTCAAAAGTCGAAGCAATAACCTCGCCTTTTTTATTTTGAATAAAGGCGTAAATTACATCGGGGTCGTTTTTAACCGAGCTTTTTAATAATTTTGCCAGAGCGTAAAAATTGTCCTCGAGAATATAATTTACGGATTGGGACGATAATTGTTTGCCTATAGCCCTGCTCATCAATTTTAACTGCATGTTATTTTGCCGGGAAAAATCTATATTTACAAAATATATAACCGGCAGTCCGAGTAATAATGTGGCAAATATGACAAGACCTATAACTTTTATCCTCAAAGAAACGTTATAGAATTTTTTAAGAATTAAAGCGATTGCGGGAAATAAAGAAAATCTCATATTTATTTGTATTGACTTATATCGGGTGAGGCAAAACCGTCGATATTAAGTTTTTTTAAAATTATCCTTCCTTTTGGATTTCTTGACATATCTAAAAGAATTTCTTTAACCTTACTCCTTAATCTTTTATTTACCCTATCGGGCATAACTATCGGCGGAATAGGAAATAAGGGGGATTTTAAAATAATTTTGGTGTGCAGCCTGACGCTTTTATATTTATCATATGTATAGGAGTAAACAATAGAATCGATAGATGCGCCGTCGGCTAAACCGGATGCAACGGCTTTAATCGAATCGGTATGATTATAAGTAAACATTACCCGTTTAAAATATATTTTTGGATTTATACCTTTATTTTTAAAAAAATGCATCGGGTATTCATAGCCCGTATTAGATAAAGGCTCGGTGAAGGCAAATACTTTTCCTTTCAAATCCTTAATCGATTTAATCTTGGAAGGCTTATGAGCAATTATATAAGCCTGATAAGTCTTTCTTCCGTCTATAACCGGAACGGCTATTATTTTTACTTTGTTCTTTAATCCTCCGTAAACGTATGCTCCGGTACAGATAAAAGCTAAATCTATTTTATTATTTATAAGCAGGTTATTAACCGCTAAATAGGTTCGTTTCTGAACAATCTTAACGGGCATATGCAGCGCGCGGCCGATATATCTTGCAAAAGGCTTATATGCATCTATATTTGCAACGGGCGACATCATGGAAGCTACGGCAAGTTTAAAGGATGGCGGATGCGAAGGCTTTTCAGACAGGCGCAAACGTGAAGCTTGTTTATTTATTTGCCCTATAGGGGACAACTTATTAAGATTTATCGTATCTTTTGCTGAATTATTTTTATGTATGCCGTAGATTAAAAATATGAATCCGAAAATTATTATCCCCGCAAATAAAATAAAAAATACCGTTTTGTTTTTCATAACGATATTTTACCATATTTTTGAGGGCAGGGGACAGGGTCAACTCTGTCCCCATAAAAAACGCCGCTTTATTTATTTTCTTACCTTTTATTCTTCTACGGATTTTTTAACCTGTAAAAGTTTTTTCGTTATATCTATGAAAAGAACCAGAACGCCTATGCTGAAAATTATATCTCCGGGCACTCTCAACCATAGCCACAGGTCCGTCTTGTCGTAAAAATAAATACTTCTCGAATACCAGTAGCCGTGCTTAATCGAAGCGGCAAACTGCATAAAACCTTCCGGCAGGAAATTTAGAACGACCCATAAAATCATACCTACGTTAAAGCACCACAGTGCTGCCCTGCCTGCGCCTTCCGTCCATTTGGAAGGTTCCACTATCATCCTCAGAACATAATAGGATAAGGCGATACCCAGAAGACCGAACACGCCGAACAAAGCCGTATGCCCATGGTTTATCGTTAAATACTGACCGTGTTCGTAATAGTTCATTAACGGAGTATTGATTAATGCGCCGAAGACGCCCGCTCCTATAAAATTCCAGAACGTCGAAGCCTCTAAATATTTAAACGATAAATCCTGCGGAAATTCTTTGCCCGCCTTTACAAGGATATTTTTCTCGTAAACCGCCTGCATAGTTAAAAGCAGAAGAGGAATGACCTCTAGGAACGAGAACATAGAGCCGAGCGCAATCCAGATAGATGCGTCGCCGATAAAGTAAAAATGATGCCCCGTCCCGAGGATACCGCCCAAAAATATAAGGATTATCTCGAGGAGCAGAGTGTTCTCTATCGTCGTCCTTTTTACGAGACCCTGCGAAAGAAAGAAATAACCTATAACGGCAACCGCAAAGAATTCAAACGTTCCTTCGACCCATAGATGAACGACCCACCATCTCCAGAAATCCGTAATCGTCCAGTTTTTAAGAATCCACGCAAGCGGAAACATTCCGAATATATACATTATGCCTATCGTTGCCGCGCTTATTAAAAACAGCCTTTCAATGCTCCATTTATCGGTATTTTTTATAAAATGGGGTTTTAACGCCCTGTAAAGTATTACGACCCACAGCAGTAAGCCTACAAATACGATAATCTGGTTGAGCCTTCCCAACTGCAAATATTCAAGGCCCTGATTGCCGAGGAAAAACCATAGGCCGTTATGGAAATAGCCTTTGGCTCCGAGATACATTCCTGCAAGAGCCGCAACTCCGTCTATTAATAAAGCCCACCACAGAAAATCGATAAAAAACGACTGCCATTTTGCTTCTTTCCCGCCGCCGATATATTTAGAAACGAATATGCCTGCACCGAGCCAAGTTGATGCTATAAATAGAATCGCAAGCTGAATATGCCACGACTTAACGATATTAAACGGCAAAGCCGTTAAGGTGTGTATCCCAAAAAATGATGCCCTTTCCGCATAATAATGCGCCAGAAGCATACCCGCTATAATCTGCAAACCGAGCAGAAAAACGCCTAAGAAAAAGAATTTGGCGGATTTCTTCATCGAATGGGTAATTTTAAAATTATCCAAATCTACCATCGGTTTCCAGTTTTCGAGCAATGCCGGAGCTTCCTGCCAGCCCGGAGAAATATAGTTAAGGAAAAACCAGATGACAAGTCCCGCAAGGGCGATAAAAGTCGCCAGAGATGCAAAAGTCCATGTATAAAGATAAGTCGGCGGAGTATTGCCGGCTCCCCTGCTGTACGGCCAGTTGTTGGTATATGTATGGTCAACGCCCGGCCTTAACGTCGATGCGCTCCATGCCGCCCATGAATAAAATTCTACTATCCTTTTTATATCCTGTTTAGAAGGCACCAAATTTTTTCCTATTCCGAGATTCCGGTCGCCTTTTGTATAAAGATTTTCGATTCTTTTTTGAATCTTACCTAAAGCGTATATTTCGCCCGGAGTATATGTCAAAAGTCTGCCCGCCTGAGAAAACCTGTTTTTCTTTATTTTAGATATTACGAGAGATTTTATATAAACTTGGTCTCTCGGCGAGATTTGAGCGTAAGGCTTCTTATAAAGTTTCTGCGCCTCAAAATCCCTGTAATATTTAACCTCCCTGTGAATATACTGGTCGGTAAAGTCCGGTCCGAAATATGCGCCGTTACCGTAAATAGAGCCGTAATCCATAAGGTCGAATTCCTGAAATCTTGACTTACCGGCAACGATATCCTTTCCGGTAAAAACGGTCTTACCTTTTTGGGTTACGACCTGCGCCGGAATTGGCGGCGCTCCGTAATACACCTTAAATGTTCCGTAAACCAATATGGCAACAAGAACAATAATCGTAAGCGATAACGTAATTTTTAAAAATTTATTTACCGCTTTTTCGTCATAATAAATGCTTTTACTCATAAACACTCCTCTTTTCATTTATTACAGTTAATTAAAATAAATTAAATCTCTCCCAGAGTTATTAAATATCCTCACCCCCTTTTATTATCTTTTGTTTTTTTATTTTTCATTTTATCTTGAATATTCTGTGCCTTTTTTAATTCCGCCGTTATTATTTTTCTGTCTTCTTTGCTTAAATGATTTAGCAATAATACAAAATACATGGTTCCGACGGGATTTTTCAAAAAACCG
>JAJZJD010000006.1 GCA_021828445.1 bacterium | reverse complement strand
TGGAAAGCGCAGGCGTAACGCTTGTTAAGGGCGACTTAATGGGCATAGTCAGGGCAAGGCGCCTAAGCAGGGCGACTATGCGCAATATAAAGCAGAATCTTTTCTTTGCTTTTATTTATAATACGGTGGGCATTCCTATTGCGGCGGGAGCGCTTTATCCCTTCTTCGGGATCCTACTCAGCCCCGCTATAGCGGCGGCGGCTATGAGCTTCAGCTCGGTATCCGTGGTGAGCAATGCCCTAAGGCTAAGAAGGTCTAAATTGTAAAGTATATAAATAAATTTCTTAATGTAAATTTGGATATTATTTTTTTTTGATATATAATAAAATAAGTTTATTATTATTTTGAAAATAAAAAATTAAATTTAAAACTTTTTGTTAATTTATTATATGTATATTAACTGAATAATTACGGGAGTCAGGTCGGCTTCCCCATAAGAAAATTCTTTAGATTATTAGTAATTCACATTATTTACATTTTGTAAAAATGTGAATTATAAATTAAACTTTTAATCAGAGGAATAACTTATGGGAACGCTGATTTATTATATATCCGGTTCTATATGGGGATTGTTTACCGGATTCGTATTTTCCACGGTAGGAGCCGCGGGAGGAATACTTGCAAGTTTTGGTTTTATTACCGTTTTGCATATCCATGCCGCCAATTCCGTGAAAGTAATGAGCCAGATTCTTGTTATTGTGTCCCCCGTCGTCGCTCTTCCTTTATATTTAAGGCAGGACAGGGTTAAACAGATAAGAAGCGTCTTGTATTCTCTCGGTTTTATTATAGCCGCGGGCGCTATTTTCGGCGCCTTATCCGGCTCATGGTTTTCCAAGAGCTACCTTTTCGAACTTAAATCGTTTAAATACCTCTTCGGGTATCTGACATTTTTAGTCGTCGCTTTAATGGTTTATAATATTTTAAAGCAGAGAAAGAAAAAACCCGAGCAGAGCAAAAAAGAGGGCGGAGCGGATACCGCCCCTGCAGGGGAAAACGGCAAGACCAATATTCCTTCGATAGTAAAATTTTCCGTTAAGAAAATTGATTTTAGATGCGTAAATAGGGATTACTCCGTTCAGCCTGTCGTTTTATTTACGGCCGGGTTTTTCATAGCGGTAATATCGTCTATTTTCGGCGTAGGAGGCGGATTCTTAATCGTTCCGTTTCTGACGGACGTTATCGGCCTTCCCGTTTTTTTGGCGGCCGGAATAAGCATTCTGGTGGTTTTAATTTCATCTTTAACGAGCGTGTCCAATTATATAAGAATGGGAGTGCCGGTTATCGTTCCGGTCTTGGCTGCGACCTTAGCCGGCGTTATAATAGGTTCGATAGCAGGACCTAAAATTTCTCGGCACTTAAACGAAAAAATGTTAAAATACGTTCTTATGGTTCTGTTAGTTTTTGTAGGCATATTTTACGTGTTTAAACCGTAATTAAATAATTATCAATGGAGGAAGAAAAATGGAACCCGTCGAAATAAAAATTATTACAAAGTGTCCGCCGCACGGAAGATGCAAAATGTATTCTTCCGTCGTGTGGCTTATCATCTCCAATTTTAAAAATGTTAAAATTTCCGTAATTCCGTCAGAGTATAAAGATAAAAACGACCCCGATGGACCTTGCGTTATGATAAAAGGAAAGGTCGTAGAGCCGTCGAACACCGTTTATGTTTCCGGCGAAGATTTTATAACGGCCTTAAAGGAAGCCGGAGCCGTCGCATATGAAGGGATTAATCCCGATGTTTCCGCTTTCGACGAGATAATAGAAAAATGTATAAGTTGATAAAAAAATGAAAATTTTGCGAATATTTCACACTTTAAAATATTAAGCGGGAGGGGCTAAGATATTATGAAAGCAAAAGTTTTAATCGTTATAACAACCGGGGAAAACGACCCGATTAAAGTTATCGCCGGACTTAATCTTGCATGGAAAACAAAAAAGAACGGTACCTTCGAGGACGTTAAGGTATTTTTTTACGGTTCGTCGGAAGATTTTATCGCAAAAACCGATAACCCCGAAGTGTTGGAAGCATATGAAGAGGTTTTAAAAAACGGCATTATTATTCAGGGATGCATCGGATTCGCTAAAAAATTTAACGTCACGGCAAAATTAAGCGATAAGAAAATAACGCTTATGAGTTCGTCTGCCATTATTCCCGACCTGATGGCGGACGGCTATCAGGTGCTGACTTTTTAACTAACATTGCCGATATAATTCCCCGTCCATAAGCCTATGAAGTTTAGCGTTTATAAAGCCGAAGGCTTTATGCTAAACGAAATGGGATACATAGGCAATCAATGTTTTATTCTTGAATTCATTTTATTTTAGCGATATATTATATATAATGGTTTTCAAATATCGTTCGTAAAACGATACTACCGCAGGAACTGCGGGAAGGGTTTTCCACTATAAAAAACCCATAGCTTCGGAAACTGAAATAACATAAAACTAAATTTCCCGTAAGGGTTGTTATGATTAAAAGAAGCCTCGACCGTAAGGGCGAGTGTAGTTCGCAGCAGTCAAAAACTTTCAGCAAGAACATAAAATTAAATTTAGAAGGTAACCTGCAAAAAAATGTCTAATAATACAAATACCTGCGTTTCTTGCACCGAACATGAGCAGGAACAGGAGCATAAATCTAATTGCTTAATATGCGGACATCCTCTCGAATACCTGTCGTCCGCAGTCGAGCTGACCTGTTTTTACTGCGGCAAAAAGGAAAAAGGGAATATCGTTTGTTCGTCGGACAGGTCTCATTATGTCTGCGACGACTGCCACAATCTATCTTCTTTTAATTATATAAAAGATTTTATATTATCAACGGAAGGCAAGAATCCTTTTGAAATTACACTCGATATTTTAAATAATCCAAGCGTAACGGTGCCTATGTTAGGATGCCATCATGCTTATATTTTAACGGGAGCGGTTTTAGCTTCGTTAAAAAACAGGGGATACGTGCATATTTCCGAAGCCGATATCGAAGAAGCGTTTTACAGGCTCTCGAAGCAGGCTGTAGGAGGCTACTGCGGCTTAAGCGGCATTTGCGGCATAGTTCCTGCCGGCGGTATCGTATATTCGGTTTTAACCGGTTCGGTCTGCGGCAAGGATAAAGAACAAAAAATAACCATGAAGATTACGGCTCTTCTTTCCAAGGCCGTGTTTGATTTAACGGGACCTTCGTGCTGTAAAGCTTATCTTTTTAAGGCGTTGGAGATACTCTGCGCATCCCTCTATGAAGATTTTAACTTTCTTTTAATAGATAACGACGTTAATATGGCGTGCAGTTTCAAGGAATTGCACCCGCACGGATGCATGGGAGAAAAATGCCCTTATTATGCCGGTTCTTATAACATTAGCGTTAAAAAGTTAAAAGAAAATCTGAAAGATACGGCTATAATATCCCGTGAAACCGTTCCTATTGAGATAAACTTAAAGTTAGATAAATCAAGCCTTGAAAGCGGCGGCAATATACCTGCCGCCCCATGCTGAAAGTGATATGCCTTAAGTTTTAAGGCTGATATGGAAATTTATCTCATTCGTCGATTACGACTATTTTATTTTTAGATTTTAAACCTGTTTTTATGGCAATTTTATTTTTAGGCTTGTCGTAAATTTCGGAGATTTTTCTTATGACCGCTTCGTTTGCTTTGTTCTCTACCGGACGTTCTTTTATCGAAATTTTCAGCGTTCCGTCGTCTAATATTTCATAGCTTTCGGTTTTTGAACCTGTTTTTACCGCAACCGAAATTTTTTTTTGCATAAAAATGTTATATATGCTATAGTCTATATTAAAATATACTGTTAACCCGCTATATCTTTTTTCATCCGCTCAAATTCTTCTTTTGTTATTTCGTCTTTGGCGTATCTTTTGTTTAGAGAGAACGGTTACTGGACAGTATTAGCCAAAAAAATAAGCAACTTGTAGAGTCGATATTTAATTTCATATTTTAACATTCCGTTCTTTAAGATATTTTATTATATCTAAATAAATATCGTTAATCTCATTAAAAGCTGTTAATGCAGCATTTATATCTTTTATAATTTCAAGTTCATTAGCGGGATATTCATGAGATAAGCCGTTTCTTAATTCCCTAAAATTACTCCACTTATCGGCGCTGTCGATAAGTTCGAGTTTTTCCAATCTATCCAAAACATCGATAAAAGACATACTTCTTTTATATTCGCCGAGATACGCCAAAACTTCTTTAAAAAACTTTTCCCCGATTAAATCCTGAATTTTTATAAAACGAAAAATAAACGAATCTATAACTCTTCTCTTGGCGTCATCGTCAAAATACTCAGGCAATAAAGCATTCCACGATTTTATCTCGCCGTAATCGCTTTCGGCTCTTTTTATATTTATATTTACGGCCTCTATAGTCTCTTTTAACATAAAAGAATTCCTTCATTCTTTGCGGTTTTATAAATAGGAATGTTTGCGGAAAAAGGGGTTTTTACAAGCAAATCCACTTTTCTAAGCGTTGCTAATCTGTGAAATTTGCTTAAAAAATCTAATTCGGCGGTTTTTTCTATATCTTTATCGGTTTCAATGTATAAATCTATATCTCCGCCTTTTTTACCGTCATACACCCTGCTGCCGAAAAGATATACCTTTGCCTTTTCTCCAAAATATTTCTTGGAAAGGTCTATTATGACCTTTTTTTCTAATTCATTTAATCTCATTGATAATAATAATTTTAATTGTGCATTTTAATGCGATTTTATTTAAAATTATATCATTTATTATTTTAAGGATTCGAGATACTTAGCCAGTATGCCGATATTTCTTTGAGGACATATTTTTAAAAGAAGGCATAATAAGTCTGTATCTCTAACCCCGTTTAAAGTTACTATGCTGTTTCTCTAATTTTAATTATTTAAGCGATTCGAGATATTTTGAAATGGTTATGACCTGCGATTTGGGCATATGTTCGTAATTTGGCATTATTGCCGGATAAGTTTTACCGCTAATCGTAACAACGGAGCCTCGTTTAAAATGCGCGGAGGGGTCGGCTATCTGGGTCGCAATCCACGAAAAACTTCTTTTTGAACCTATATGGGAAAGATTAGGTCCCATCATACCGCCGACACCGTTAATTGTATGGCACCTAATACATCCATCGGCTCTAAATAATTTATATCCTTTTGGGCCTGAACCGTAATACGCTCCGCTTCTGCCGCTAAATCCTCCGCCCATCATACCGTTTCCCATCATGCCTCCGCCGATAAATCTCCCGCCAGTCATCATACCCGCAATCAGATAAATCACAGCAATAACTAATAATAGTATTAATAATATTAAAACGATTGCCGGTTTTTTGTTGTAAAAATATTTTCTACTCATAAAGAACCTTAAGGCATCCGGTTATATCCGGTAAAGACAATATAAAATTTCATAATATAAAATAAAAAAGTTTAACGATCTTTCAATCCGGCAAACTGTCCGAAATTGCCGCTATATGCAACTACTGGTCCGTCCATAGCGTTAACCCGCTATATCTTTTTTCATCCGCTCAAATTCTTCTTTCGTTATTTCGCCTTTGGCGTATCTTTTGTTTAGTATGTCCATTGCGGATTCCGAACGGCTTTCCTTCGTCCAATGCCTGTCGTCGTCGCGGTAATGCCGGTCGTGTCCGTTTCCGCATCCGCCCATAAAGCCGCCGCGTCCGAAAATCATAAAGACTATAATCAGCATAACTATTATCCCGATTATCGGAAATATCCACATTCCGCTTCCCCAAAAAAAGTAAGGCATCGTATTGTTTTCTCCTTAAATATTACATTTTAGGCGGTTTTGCTCTTATTGCCCAGTATATTTATATAATACCATATTTCGGGGTTTTATCAAGATTAATAGATATAAAAAAATTATATTAATAATAAATTTTGCTTGACATAATATTATTCAAGGTATATTATATAAACAATGGCTTATATAAGTTTTGATTTATAATAGGAGGTGATGAGTATTACGGAAAAAGTTTCTCAGGTCTTTAAATTATTGAGCGATACTAACAGGGTAAAGATATTATTTTCATTAGAAAGCGGCTCCCGCACGGTTTCCCAGATTATCGAAACTACGGGGATGTCGCAACCATTAGTGTCGTTTCATCTTAGAGCGCTGCGCGAAGCCGGTTTGATTAAAACATTGCGCAAATCTACATTTGTTATCAACGAATTGTGCGACGACGAATTTATTAATCTAATAAGAAAATTTGAAAAATACGGAAGCGGTAATAAAGAAAACACGGCTTCTAAGTTTCCGTGTCCTTGCGAATAATCGAATACTTATTAATTTAAAAAAATAAATTCAATGCATTAAAAATTAAACTAATTTAAAAACTAATTTAAAATAAGGAGATATTATTATGGGATGTCAAAACGAAACGAATAACGGCGTAAAAAACGGTAAGACGCCGGAAGACAATAACGGCAACGGCGGACGGGAAGCAGGGCAAGACAAAGGCGATAGTCCGATGAAAGCAGGTATGGGAATGATGAATAGGATGATGGGAGGAATGAGAATGGACTCTATGATGCCTCCTATGGCTAAAAGAATGATGGGAGAAGCTCAAACTATGGCGGAAGGGAACGAAGGAACAGGTCAGAGGAAAACCGGCATGGAAACGGGAATGGGAATGATGAATAAGATGATGAGCAAAATGAAAGACGAAAACTTCAATCCGATGGAAATGTGCAGACGGATGGGTGAATCGGTTGCGGCGACCGCAGAAATAGCAGGTTTTGCAACACCGGAAGTACGCGCCCTCTTTGAAGACTGGGCATCGGAGGTGGAAAAAGAGATATTAAACGTCATCAAAGAAGCAGGTCAAATAAATCCCTTATCTATCGCCGAAAAATTTAAAATATCCGAGGACAGCGCTTTATATTTTATAAGCAAGTTAGTCCGCGATAAAAAAATAAAAGTAAATGCCGAATTTACAGATGAAACGTTAAATGAGCAAACTGCCCAAACAGGTGAGGCAGACGCTGAAAATAAAGGCGATACCGCAGGGGAATCTTCGCAAGCCGCAAATAATGAATGCGCCGGAGGCGTATGTTCCGTAGATACTGCCGCGGCAGAAACGAAGAAAACGCGGCAGAAGTAAACAGCGAATAGAGCCGAGCGTTAAACCCTTTTTCATAAGGGGAGGGGGGAGTTTCTTTATCTCCCTCCTTATGAAATTAATATTATTAATAACTTAAGATTTTAATCGGTCTAAATATTGTTTATTAATTGCAGATTTTTAAATCCTTAACAGTAGGAGGTACTTACTATGGTTAAAATAGCGGAGGATATTAAACCCGTTGTAGTTGACATAAGGGGCGTATCATGCTGCATGCCGCCCGTAGGCGAATTTATAATAGAAATGAGGCGGCAGCCGGAAAATGCCGTTATCGAGTTATTGACGGATAAAAAGGAAGAAGTCGACGATGTTTTAGAATGGATAGGCAAAATTAATCAGAAAGTTTTGTCCGTTACCGAAGAGAACGGTTACTGGAAAGTATTAGCCAAAAAAATAAGCAACTTGTAGAGTCGATATTTAATTATTTTTGTCGATATTTTGATAATCGAACGCATATCGGAAGGGGCTGCGGCGTTATAACGCCGCAGCCCCTTCCGATATATTGTATAAGTCTGATTATTATTTATGCCGTCAGCAAAGATACTTATAAAAGAAAATCAATGAACTTAAAAAATTTTTATCTAATATTAATATTAGATAAAAGCTATCCGTTATACGGTATATTGTAATGGAAAGCATTGCCGAAATATAAAGATATTACGGAGAGATAATTAAAAAATATCAGTATCCCGACGGCGATTAAAATTACCCCGTTTATTACCGAAATAGTCTTTATAAAAGGTCTTATCCTTTTAAAAGCCGACAGAAATAAATTTAACGATACGGAACTTATAAAAAAAGGAACGGCAAGCCCCATAGCGTAAATAAATAATAATTCTGCTCCCGCCGTTGTATTGTGCATGGTCGAAGCTATAAAAAGAATAGACGCTAAAATAGGGCCGATGCACGGCGTCCAAGCCGCCGCGAATACAATGCCTACAAGTGCGGAGCCGATTAAACCTAACGGTTTATTTTTTATGTTGATGTTAGCGTCAGCGTTCATAAAAGACAGAAATTTTACTTTATTAAAAGCTCCGAGTATGAATAGCCCCATAACTATTATAAAAATACCCGCTATCCTCATCAGCCATATAGAATGTAATAAAGAACCTACGGCGCTTGAAAATACCCCCAAAAGAACGAATACCGCCGTAAATCCCAGAATAAACATTAAAGAATGTTTGACGGCTATAAATTTAGCTTTAATCTTATCGTTTGCCGATTCATCTCCCGTTAATTCTTTAACGGATAAACCGGATATATAAGACAGATAAGACGGTATTAACGGAAAAACGCACGGGCTTATAAAAGAAAATAATCCCGCTAAAAAAGCTACTAAAAATGATACGTTGAGCGTAAAAAAAGAATGCATATATAAACTACCTCCAAATTGTATTGTAATTATTATTTATTATATTTTTTAAAGTAATAGCCTAAAAAACCCGGCGGAAGTTCGCCTGTAAAATGCTCTACTATGCTGCCCTGTTTATCTATTATAAAAGATTGCGGTATCTCGCTTATTCTGCCGTAAGCTTGTTCGATTCCGTAATTTGCCATAGCTATAGGATATGTTATACGGCCGCCGTCAAAATGTTTTAAAAAATTGAGAACCGCTTCGGCCCCGCTATTATTAACCGAAAGCCCTATGACACGAAAGCCTTCGCTTTTATGAGCTTTATAAAATTTTTCAATCCGCGGCATTTCAGCGCGGCACGGCGGACACCATGTTGCAAAAAAATTAACCAAGATAACGTGCCCCCTGTATTTTTTAAGAGATAAAATTTTATTCGGATAGTTAATGCTTTTAACCGTAAATTGAGGCGCAAAAGTTTCATTGCCGGATTTATTTATTTTAAGAGCTTTACCTGCAAGATGAAACCAGTCCGGATTTTTTATTATTACTAATGAACCGGCAAAAACAACCAGTACGACTGCCGACATTATTATCCATAGTTTGTATTTATTAAGCGATTTTATTTTATCAGGTTTATTTTTCATAAATAGTACTCCCGCTATCTATTATTTAAATTATTTAAGCATATATTAAATATCTAATTTTACTTTTAAAAGCGCAGTCCGATGCTCTGTCAGATTTAATTTAAATAAAATTAAATTATAAATTTAAAATGGCGGTAAGAGAATTTTGGAGGATGAACGATAGGAAATATAAATAATGTTTGAAGAAAAATATAGAACATTGCAAATACAAAAATTATAAAAAAATATCCGTTAATATTAAACAAAAATGCAGGAATATTTTGGCATTCCAAACAATTAGCAAATCCGGTATGCTTTAAAGAAGGATTACGGGAACTTAATAGAATAGAAGGCGATTTTATAATTGTTGAAATATCGCTAAAATTTTGTACAAATAATGTTTTGCCGCTATATATCTTGCCGCAGTAATTATCGGCTGAAGATATATTGCAAAGATAATTCAAATCATGCATACCGACAGATAATGAAATACTGAGAAAAGAAAGAAAAATAAAAATAACCTGCAAGTACTTATTCATTATTTACTAATTTATTGTTGAAATTTTAAATTTTTATTTAAAAATATAAATATTAGCTTATAATAACATAATTTTACGGGTTTTGTAAAATAAAGTTTTATGGCGATTAAGAATAAACCGCAAAGAATGAAATTGTTTAGTTTAATTTGCGGCTGCGCAGGGATTTAATTACGTCTCTACGGTTACTAAAAAGTCCGGCGTATATTACGGGGGCAAGCCACAGGGACATAAAAACGGATATTAATAATCCGCCCATAACCGCAACGGAAAGGGGTTTTAAAAGATCCGTGCCTCTTCCTATGCCGACAGCCAGCGGCAGAAAACCGAAAACGTCGGCAAGCATAGTCATAAGTATCGGGCGGAGGCGTTCTCTGGCGGCAAGGAAAACCGAAGAGGGGCTTGGAGACGAGTTAACCGCGCCGCTTATCTGTCTCGACCTCGCGAAAATAAGAATCGCATTATTCGTGGAAATAGCAAAAACTAAAAGAATTCCCAGAAATGCGGTGCTGTCGAGTTCTATGCCGGTTATTAAAAGGGCGGCAAGCGCTCCGGCTCCCGACAGCGCAATAGCCGTCATCGAAGCTATTGCGGCGCGCTGGCTTGCGAACTGAAAACCGAAAAAGACGAATATAAGTATAAGCGCAAACGTAAGCATAACGGCCATCTGCTTAAAACTTTTTACCTGCGAACGATAATATCCTCCGATAGAGGCGGTAACGGACGGCGGAAGATGCATAGAGTCGATAACCGAGCGGGCTTTAGCCGCTCCAACCGAAAGACCTTCGCCTTTTACCGGCTGAATGAAGATATAGGCATACGGAGCCATATTCTGGTGGGTTATAAAAGGAACGGCTTTTTTGATGCGTATTTTAGAAATATAATCTAATCTCGTATGCGTTCCGTTTTTAAGGGTAAAAGGCCAGTTTTTTAGTCCGGACACCGAGGCGGATTTCTTTTTAATAAAGACGCGCACGGGAAGTACCTGTTCGCCGTAAAGCAAAAAGCCGGCTTTCTGTCCCCACAGGAGTCTTTTGACTTTATCCGCTATTGCGGGCGGAAATATGCCGTATGCAGCCGCATAATCCGTCGGCGTAAGAGTTATTTCCGGTCCTGCCGAAGGAGATTTAAAATTGACGTATTGAAAATTGCCGGTTTTTCTTAATTTACCCGCTAAAATTTTACCGTATTTTCTGAGCTTATTGGAGCTTTTACCGAAAAGCATAACTTCTAAGGGTGCATGTGAGCCCGATAAAAACCCGAGACGGTTTACTATAAGCTGTTGAAAATTAAGGTCTATAAGGTTTGGAGCCACTTGATGAAACTTATTATAAAGTATCCTCATTATTTTTTCGGTAGTTTCTGTTCGGTTTCTTTTTAAAACTATGGTTAAATCGCCTTTATTAGGTGTAGAATAAGGGTTATCCAAACTCCTGCCTACCACTAAGGAAACCTTTTTTACGTTAGAGTTTTCTTTGGCTATGCGCATAAGATATTTTCCGGTTCTTTCGGTGCCGGCGACGCTGCTTCCCACGGGAGTTCTGAACGGAACTACAAAAATACCCTCGTCCCATTTAGGCAGAAAAGCCGTCCGCAGGTAAAACAGGGAAAACGCCGCCGTAATTATTAGAACAAAAATTACCGGCAATGCAAGCCAAGGCGACTTCATACCATTAATCAGCATATAGCCGTAAATTTTTCTAAGCCTGTTTTTTTTATTAATTTTACCGCCGTCCCTTTTTCTTTTTGTAAGCATTAAGGTGAGTATCGGAGTAAGAGTTAAAGCCGTCAGTTGAGACGTTATAAGCGCTATAACTATCGAAAGCGCCATCTGCTTAAAAAGTATGCCCAGCGTTCCGTGTATAAAGATAAGAGGTATAAAAACAATAGAAGACGTAATTGTAGCAGCGGTCATAAGCGGAAGTATTTTGCCTACGCGCTCCAATGCGGAGTCGCCGTCAGTTTCTTTCTCCTGCCCCCCTTTCATTTTATGAAAGCCCCTTTCCACTATTACTATTGCATGGTCTATCATAGCTCCGATAGACGCCGTTAATCCGCCGAGCGTCATAATATTAAGACCGAAACCTAAAGCATTAAGAATGATAACCGTCAAAGATACCGAGACGGGTATCACGGCAAGAGCTATAAGAGCGCCGTCGAACCTCTTTAAAAAAAGGAATACGACGAACAGCGCGATTAAGCCGCCCAGAATAAGGGCAATCCAGACGTCTTTAAGATTAGAATGTATGAGCCGGCTTGTATTATAGACCGTGATTATTTTTAAGCCTTTCGGCAGACGGCTGTTTAAAGATTTAATCCGCCTGCCGATATTTCCGGCGACTTTAACCGTATTTATATTTAAATCCGGCATAATATCTATAAGAAGCGCGTGTCTGTAACCGTTTACCGCCGCATTGCGGATTAAAGGCGGAGATTCTATTTTTATAGTTCCTAAGTCTTTCAACGGCAAAAGAGTATGTTTTACCGGAATCATAATAGCGGAAAGAGCTTTTACGTCAGACGGACGAGGTGTTGCCGCCACTACAAACTGCTTATGATATGCGTTTAGCACTCCCGAAAAATAGGGACCCTGATAAGATCTAAGTGTTTTTACAATATTTTCCGGACTTATACTGTACTGGGCAAGGCGGAGCGGGTTTAAGTTAACGCCGATATCCGGCCAGCCGCGCCCAGTACCCTCAACTTTATAAATTCCTTTGACGGATAGTAGAGCGGGTCTTATCTTGTAAGCAAAAGTTGACATCATATCGGAACTACTATAATTTTTACGGTTAGAAACAAGGGCATACTCGGCAAAAGGATATACGTTAGGAGACATCAGCCGTACGGTCATCTTGCTTCCCGGCGGCAGCGCCACCTGGCTCAAACGGGATTCAAGCATTAAATATGCTATATGGGGTTTTACGTCAGATTGAAAATAAACCGTTATTTTAGATATGCCGTTGCCGGTTTGGGAGCGGACGAGGCGGACGCCCTGTTCTCCTTCCGCCGCAGCTTCGAGAGGCTTGGTCGCCTGAACCAGCATGAATTTTACGGGCAGCCTGCCGCTGTTTACTAAAACGGAAACTCTCGGAAAATTGACGTCGGGGAAAATGCTCTCCGGCATATTGCGGGTATAAAACCACCCGACGCCTATAATCATTAAAGAAAGAAGAATTACCGAAAACTTATTTTTTAAAAGAAAATTAAGATATCTTTTCAATGTTTTATCTCCACCGAGATGCCTGATTTAAGTCTTGTAACAGGATATATAATTACCGGTTCTTCAGGTTTTATCTGCCCTTTAACGTAAACATAACCGTCTTTTTGGCTGATAACTTTCACTAAGGCCGCTTGCGCTTTGTTATTTACTACCGTAAATACCGCCGTTTTGCCTTTATACATAAATACCGCTCTTTTAGGTAAAGAAAAGGCGGCGGCGTAAGATTTTTCGAATCTCACTTTAACCCATTCGCCAGGCAGCAATATTGAATTATTTTGCAGACTTACATAAACAGGTACGAGTCCGTTATGAAAGGCGCTGCCGCCTATAGATATGATTTTGCCTGTTTCGTATGTTTGCCTTTTTTTTATTTTAACCGTCATATTTTTGTAAAGATAAAAACTTTGGGAAGGCGTTACGTATGTTTTAATCCATGGCAGTCCTTTTCCGTTTAGTACCGCTACCGGACTTCCCGCCGCGACGATAGCGCCGTTGGCTAAGGTATAGCGGACCGTTCCTTGGGAGCGCGAAACGATTAAACCTTCGCTGCTTATCGACTCTAAAGAACGAAGAGAATAATAAGCGCCTGAGAGGTTTAAAGCGGCCGTTTCCACGTCTTTTTTTGCGGCTACGCCGTAACGAAATAAAAGTTTTTCTCTTTTAAGTTTTATTTTTGCGTACTTTACTTCGTTCCTTGCGGAAATTATCTTTGAGTATAAGCCGGGGCTTACGACCCTTGCGATAACGGTTCCGGCGGTTACGAATTTAGGGAAAGAAAAAGATTCTATAAGCCTTCCCGTAAAAGGAGAGGTAAAAACCTGTCTGCCGTTGCTTATAACCCTTCCTATAGAAAAAATACTTTTTGCCGCAGAAGTTTTTTTTGCGTATACTACTTTTATCGGTATTGCCGAATGACTCTTCTTAGAGGAACCGGCAAATGCATGGCGAAAACCAACCCTATAAATAATAAACGAAGCTAAAAGCAATATTGTGAATATAACTAAACTTAAAATTATCAACTTATGTTTAATCATCTTGAGTTTCATAGTTTTCCTTCTCCGGAGGGGATTATTCCCATATCTATATCTAATTGAGAAATTGCCAAATAAAACGCGTTTACGGCTTTTGCAAGCTCTATACGCGATTTTATCCAATTATTCTGGGCTTCCTGCAGTTCAAGTGTATTAAATGCCCCTGCTAAATAAGCTTCTTTCGCCATCTTAAAAACTTCCCCCGATTTTTTGGCTAAAATTTTTGCTCCGTAAATTTTCTTTTTTGAGGCGGACGCTCTGCCGTAATCTATTGTAAGCCTTTTTTTTACGGACAATTTAACTGCGGCTGCGGCGGATTTAAGCGCCATAAGCCTTTCATTCGCCGCATCTATATAACCTTTATGAAGTCCAAAATTATAAATAGGAATGTTCAGCATGACGAAAAACTGCCACCCGAGATTAGGGGCGGCGAAGGAATTTACGGTGTCTTCTCCGTATGCGGCGCCGCCCTGAATGTCTGGGAGCCTTCCGGAATTACTAATTGAAACGGATGATTGGGCGGATTTAATTTCCGCATCGGCTATTTTAATCAGCGGCTGTTTTTTTATAGCTTTGGAAATAAGATTATTTAAAGGAGGCATCCTATATTGGAAACCGGCGGGGTGAGGAGCGGCTGTATTCAAATAAAGTTTTTCCGGTTTGACGCTGCCGTAAAATATCTCCATTAAGAACATCCGTTCAAACGATTTTACTTTTGATTTTAAAATTTTTAAGTTAGTTTGTATGCCGTCCGCCATAAGCTCCGTTTGAACGACGTCGAAACGCGAAAGGCTGCCGGCTTTATATCCTATTTTTGCGGCAGTTAAAATTTTTTTTGCGCCGCCTAACGCCTTTCGCTCTATTTTTATTTCGTCTTTTAGCAGAATTAATCCGTAAAAATATTGCGTTATACGGGCGGCAGTGAAAAGGCGCGCTAGACGAAGCCTATATTCCGCAACCTTAAGATTGTCTCCGGCAAGCGAAATTTCGCCGTAGATTTTCGGGTTGAATATCGGAACGCTTAAACTTATTTGGCTTATTAATTCCCTCATTCCGTTGGCGGAAGCAAATACCGGATAGCCGTTTTTAGTTCTCGACCAGATACCTCCCGCATTTACCGCTATATCCGGAAGCAAACTGGCGTCCGCAGCTTTTTTTAAGTCCGTTTTTTCGGATATTATATGCTCGGCTTCCAAAATATTCCCCTGATTCGACAATGCTCTTTTAATAGCCTGCGACAGGGTTATTTTTATAATTCCGCCCCTTGCAATTCCATTCTTTGTTATATATGGAATTTTACCTATTTCACTTGTTTTTAAAATGATATCTGAGTAATGCTGATTTGAGTGTGTCCCTGCATATGCCGTTTTGACGAAATTGAAGATATTTAAGGCGGACAATAAATAATTCAATGAACAACAGACGGCAATTAAAAATAAAAATAAAAAAACCGTTTTTACCGCAGCCGAAATTTTTTTTTGCATAAAAATTTAATGAAAGATATAATAATGCATAATATAATTTTATATGTATCGTATTATATATAATACTCTTTGATTATGCAAATTAATGGAAGGAAAAGGAGTGGAAATGATAGTAAAATCTTTTGGAGCCGCAAAAAATGTCACGGGAAGCTGCCACTTGCTCATCGACGACAAAGACGGTTCAAGCGTAATGATAGACTGCGGGCTGTTTCAGGAAAGGGAATTCGAAGATAGAAATTACAAATTCGATTTTAACCCTAAAGAAATAGATTATCTTATTTTAACGCATGCCCATATAGACCATTGCGGCAGGATCCCGTTTTTAGTTAAAAACGGGTTTAAAGGAAGGATTTTATGCACTAAACCTACATATCAGCTTGCAAAGGTACTGCTTTTGGACACCGGAAAGATAATGACTGAAGGCTACAGATATGAATTAAAAAAAGCATTAAGAAGAAACGAAGAAAAGCCGAGGCTTTTATACGACGAATCCGACGTACTCGATTCTTTCGATTCTTTCGACCCCGTTTTAGAATACGGAAAACCATATGAATTAAAAAACGGTTTTGTCGTTTCGGCGCACGACGCAGGGCATATTTTGGGTTCTTCTTTCGTAAAGATAAGCAAAAACGGCAAATCCGCAATATTTTCCGGCGATCTCGGCAACAAAGAGAAACCCATAGTTAGAAATTTCGAGTATCCCGACGAGGCGGATATAGTATATACCGAAACGACTTACGGAGACAGAAATCACAGAAGCTTTAAGGAATCGAAGGAAGAATTTTTGGCGGCGATAACCGAAACTTTTAAAAGCAACGGTAATGTTTTAATTCCAAGCTACGCTACCGAAAGGGCTCAGGATATACTTTATATGCTGAGGGAATTTTACGAACAGGGACTTTTGCCGAAATGCTCCGTTTTCTTGGATTCTCCTTTAGCATTAAACGTTACGAATATATTTGTTCAGAATTTTTCTTATTTTAAAGAAGACAATATCCCGCTTTTCAAAAAAGGAGATCCGTTTGAATTTCCGTATCTAAATATCGTAAAAGATATAGAAGAATCGAAAAGTATAAACAAAGTATCGGAAAGGGCTATTATAATAGCCGGAAGCGGCATGCTTCACGGCGGCAGAATCCTTCATCACCTTAAACATAATATATGGAAAAAAGAAAACGCGGTAATATTCGTAGGCTATCAGGCAAAAGGTACGCTCGGAAGAAGAATAGTCGAAAAAGAGGAAAAAGTTCGTATTCTGGGCGAAAATTTTAAAGTTAATGCCAAAATTTATACTATAAACGGTTTTTCGTCGCATGCAGACCAGAATGAACTTATAGAATGGATTACGGCTTTAAAAAGAAAACCGCAAAAAATATGCTTAGTTCACGGCGACGAAGACGTAATGAACGTTTATAAAAGTAAATTGGAAGAAAAAGGACTTAATATTTACATACCCTCTTACGGAGAGGAAATAAATTTTAACTAAATTTCAAAATTGCCGATAGAATGCAAATTAATATTAAATGCCGGAAAGGAAAAGGTGTCAGATTTTATTTTCCGCGTCAGATAAAGTTAATTAACATATAAAGCTAATTTCGGAAAATTAATCTGACACCTTTTCCTTTGGTGGTTAACATGTTAAACAAAAATAAAACGATAATAATAGCGGGAATAGCGGCTATAATTTTATGGATAATAATAGCCGCCGTAACTTTCGACAGAACGTTTATACCTTTAAAAAACTATATAGGCAAAAATTCAAAAATAATATTAGAAGTATCGGTAATTAACGACGACTTAACCCGAACAGGCTCTTTAATAAAAAGGGTAATTTTTTACGAAACATATAAACCCGTTAACTATAAAAATAAAGTCAAAAAATATCTAAAAGAATTATCGCTTATCATAAATAAGACC
Source organism: bacterium (assembly GCA_021828445.1). Classification (GTDB taxonomy): domain Bacteria; phylum SZUA-79; class SZUA-79; order Acidulodesulfobacterales; family Acidulodesulfobacteraceae; genus Acidulodesulfobacterium_A. The sequence goes on along the minus strand of JAJZJD010000006.1, from coordinate 6,483 downwards.
GACGGGGATTATAAAAAATTATTTATCCTGCTAAACATTAAAACTCCTGTAAAATTAAAAAAATTATCGCATTCCAATGCTAAGTATTTTTCCGCATTTGCCAAAAAGTCGTATTACCACTGGGAATACGTTTCAAAGCCCATAATCAAAAGATTTATTAAATATACCGGATTCGTGCCTTTAAAATTGTCGGACAGAATGTTTCTCGAATATACCCTGAATAAGTCCATTTTGCCGACGTATGCGTTTATCCGCAAAATATCAGCAGGTTTTGTATATTTAGTCCGCTTTGCGGCATTCGTATTTATTTTTAGAACAATAGTAATTATATTTCTCGGCATTCTCATATATTATTTAAATAAATTTTTTAGAGAAATCAGGATAAGCGAACGGAGATTTAGAACTATGTTTGACAGCAGTCCGGTCGCTCATCTGGTTAAGGACATAGAAACGGGAAATATTATCGACGCTAATAAAACGGCGGAAAAGTTTTACGGTTATACAAGAAAAGAGTTAACGGCTATGAATATTACCGATATTGCTTTAGTAAGCAAACGGCAAAGAATATCTTATTAATTCGATTATAGATATAACGGAAAAAATACTTTACGAAAACTCTTTAAAGAAATCGGTCGAGTTTTTTAAAATATTGAGCGAGAACATTCCCTCAATAGTAATCTTATACCGCGAAAAAGTAATCTACATGAATTCATTCTGTTTGAAAGCTCTCGGTTACTCCATAGGCGATATTGCCGATTTAGATCCGCTGGATTTAGTAGATGTGCGCGAAGAAGAAAAATTAAAATTGATTGAAAATATGAAACGAAGGATTGGCGGCGAATCGTTCGACGAAAAATACACGTTAAAAGTGAAGAAAAAGAACGGCGAAACATTCTGGGGAGAAATAATTGCCAGAACCGTTTTTTTTGAAAATAAATGGACGGGGCTCGTGATTATCACGGATGTCAGCGACAGGGTCGTCAAAGAACTAAATTTACAGAAAGAAAAAGATATCTTCAAAGAAATTTCGGAGTTAGATGACTTGACGAATATTGCTAACAGAAGGTCGTTTGACGAAAGATTAGATAATTCTATAAGCGACGCTATGCTTAAAAATGCAAAATTTTCCTTGATAATGTTCGATATAGACCGTTTCAAGGAAATTAACGATACATTTGGACATCAGGCGGGGGATGCGGTTCTTTCCGAGCTTGCGTTTTTAATTAAAGAGAATATAAGAAAAAACGATTTTTTTGCAAGGTTCGGCGGGGAAGAATTTATGGTAATATCTAATAATATCGGGATCGGGGGCGCTGTCGAACTTGCCGAAAAATTAAGGTTGAAGATAGAAACCAACGGCTTTTCTTCAAAAATTAACGTCAGGTGCAGTTTCGGGGTAACGGCTTATAAGCGGGAAGACACCGCCGAAAGCATAATAAAAAGGGCGGACGAAGCTTTATATAAGGCAAAAGAAAACGGCAGGAACAGGGTTGAGAGCGTGGAATAACAATGCGTAATTTGTATATTATATGAATATATGATATAACTTAAAATATAAGTTTAATATTAATAAAATAACAAAAAGCGGGATAAATTTTTATGGACGAAATGAACGGTTCTAGTTTCCATTCCGATTTCGATAAAATATTTGAAAGCGGCAGAAATAAAAATAATTTAGAATTAAATCCTTATTTTAAAATCGGCGTTTTTGTCTTTTTGATACTTTTTTTATGGACGCTTATTATTTATTTGTACATATCTTATATAAACAGGACGGACAAATACGAAAAGGCTTTAGAAAATATAAATTACAAACTTAAAAACGATTCTCTAAAACTTAAAAGACTTAACGCTAATCTTATATTTTTTAAAAAAGTCGCCGAAAACCAGGTTAACGTTTCTTATATATTATATCTTATGTCGCTTCACAGGTTCGGCGAAAGCGGAATAAGAACCTTGTCCGTCAACAAAGGTAAGGTCGGTATTTCCGTTTTTTCATTGGAAAAAGGTTTTACGAGAAGTTTGAACCTTATGAACGATTACGTCATTTATCTTAATATTTACGATATGAAAATGCATACCGGCAGATTTTATCTGAATGCGATAAAAAGTAAAAATAAAGAAATAATAGGCGTTCTTTCGAGTAAAAGATTCTTTTAGTCTATAAACCCGCCGTCTTTAAGGTCTTTTATCGCATTTTGTATGACGGATGCCGAGCATTTTAATCCGTCTATTTCTTTTTGTGCCAGCGGGGGTTTAATAACGCTTTCTATACCGTCTTTTGAAAGAATTGCCGGAACCCCGGTATATATGCCGTTAATTCCGTAATAATCTTCAAGATAAACCGATAAAGGCATTATCTGCCTTCTGTCTTTAACCATGGACTCTATTATTTCAGCCATTACTACTGCGGGAGCGAATATCGTTCCGCCTTTTAAAGCTATTACTTCCGCTGCGCACGTTCTTGAATATTCGGCAATCTGCTCAAGCTTTTCCGCGTCGTAGCCCGGAATAGAGCTTAAGGGAACGCTGTTAATGCTTGCAAGCGAAAAAGCCGGAGTCATACTATCGCCGTGTTCGCCCAAGAACATAATATCTACGTCTTTAGGATTCAGGTCGAAAAACGTGCCCACCGCAGACCTTAATCTGGTGGTGTCGAGCATCGTTCCCATTCCAAAGACCTTTTTTCTTTCAAAGCCGGAAACTTTATACGCAACGTACGTCATTATATCTACCGGATTTGAAACGACGAAAAGAATGGCCGTCCTGTTATATTTTGTAATATTGTTCACGATATCTTTTAATATGTGAACATTTTTTTTATTTAAATCTAATCTCGATTCGCCGGGTTTTCTCGGAATGCCCGCCGTAATAACGATTATATCTGCATCTTTTATCGAGTCGTAATCGGCTGTTTTTACCCTTGTATATCCGGTTAAAGACGTACCGTGCGAAATATCGAGCATTTCGCCTCTCGACAGGTTATGGTTTATATCTATAAGCGTAACTTCTCTTATAATGTCTTTCAGGGTAAGCGTATATGCCAATGTCGCTCCGAGTCTGCCTGCGCCGATTATGCTTACTTTCATTAAAAACCTCCGATTTAATAATGGTTTTATAATTAATTGATTTTTAAAATACAGATTTATTTATAAATTTAATTGAAAAATAAAATTAAGATGAAGTTTATTATATTATATAGCGGAATAAAAAATCAATTACTATTTATAGCAATCCTTTATTTTTCTATTCCGGTTCTTGACGGTACATTATTATTATAATAATGTTTTATTTCCTTCATTTCGGTGACAAGATCGGCTATGTCGATTATTTCTTGCGGGGCATTTCTTCCGGTAAGTATCAGTTCTAAATTTTTCCTTTTATTTTTTATTAAATCTATTATTTCTTCCGTTTTAATTATATCCATATTCATAGCTACGTTAATTTCGTCAAGCACGAGAATTCCTACGCCGTTATCAGAACAGGCGGTATCTAAAGCAAGCGACAAACCTTTTCGGTTAGATTCTATATCTTTTTCACGCAGTTTGTCTTTGTTTATAAAATAAGGGCTTCCCGCTTGATATATTTTAATCGAAGGAGAGCAAATCTCCAATGCTTTAACCTCTCCGGAATAAGAGCCGCCTTTTAAAAATTGTATTATTAACGATTTTATATTATGTCCGCTCGCCCTTAATGCTTGACCGAGAGCCGCCGTCGTTTTGCCTTTTCCGTTTCCCGTATATACCTGAACTAATCCTGTTTCTAAAAAACCGTCGGAAGCCCGTATTTCCTTAAACCAGTTATTGTATTTAGATAAATTTTTATCGCTCATTAAATATTAAAACCTGCGATGCTAAGGTTTTTATAGTGTAATTGAATAATTTTTTTGCCGCAGTATAATTTGCCGGTTTAATTTTATATCCGAACACCGAGAAAATAGAATTAAAAATCAGCGCCCCGTTTTTTATAGTATAAGCAGTCTTGAAAGAGCCAACTTTATTTTTAAAGTTAACAGATTGAGGCATATAGATAATTTTATAATTTTTTGGAAAATTTATCTTGACGGCTGTTTTTTCGGAAAAGTTATAGCCGAATTTTATAGGATATTTTCTTTTGTCTAAGGCGGTTATTTTTGCAAGTTCGTTACGCGTCCTTAAGGGAATTCTTACCATTATTTTTTTGCCTTTTTTGCCTGCATATTTTTTTGCCGCAAAAGAAAATTTTTCGATATAAGGCTTAGTCATGCTGTCGCCGTTTTCAAAAGAATAATTTATAAGCGTTGCATTAGGAGATATCGACATTATATTTTTTAAAACTCCGTTTCGTTTCTTTTTTGCGGAAAGCGAAGAGTAAAGGTATCGTTTATACATATCGTATGCACCGCCGTAATTTATTACGGCTCTGACTTTAATGCTTCCGTTTTTATATACCGATGTATATTCTTTGTCGCTAATGTAGTTTTTTGACGGAGGAAATATAGGCGTCTTTGCTATAACGGCTTTACCGTTATCTATTATCAAAACATTCCTGCCCTGATCCATAGGCGGTAAGTCGCCGAAAGTAGTAACGTTAGACGTAGTGTCGGCAAACATAAATTTTCCGGATTTCAGTTTTATTGCCGTAATTTCGTGGTCGAATACGAAAGGCGTAGGTATGTCTGGATTCATATCTGGAATTTCGGTAGTCGGAATAAGCACCGGATATGCTTTAACGCCTATCTGCTTTAGCATTGAAGCAAAAAGCGTAGCATGGTCTTTGCAGTCGCCTAACCTGTTTTTGAAAATGGCATTTACGTCGCTCGGTTTATATCCGTCTATGCCGAATTCATATCCGACGTATCTGATTCTTTTTGCTACAAAATCATAAACAGATTTTATTTTTTCTAATTTTGTTTTTTTTGAAGCAGTGATTTTTTTTATAAAATATTTAAGCTGCTCCCCCGGTTTTATTATATCTTTAGTTAGATTTGCATACCACTCGGCGACCTTGTTCCAAGATTTTACGGACGATACCACAACATGCGGCACTATAAAAGATTCGCCCGGACCCATAGGTTCCGGGGTTAGCTTATTTCTGTTCCATAAAGACCATACAAGAGTAATGTTTTTTGAATTTTTTATAATTTCCGGTTTTTCTTTAAAACCGTATTCGGCGTACTTATAATATATGCCGTCGGGTATAGTTAATTTATATACGGATTTTTTTAAAGGCGAAAGTCCGCCTAAGTAGTCTTCCGTAAAAAAATTATTTTTCATATAAGGTTTTAATATCGTTGACCTGAATTTATAATCTAATATAGAGCCTTTGGTAAGACCAGGAATTTGTGCGGTTTTTAGCAGCTGATTCGAAAAAATAGGCGCTTCTTGATTAAACGGCGCCGTTACCGTTTTTAAGTTATTCAAATTTATATGTATGATATTTCCGTCCGGCTGTATTATTTTAATAAAATAAACTTTTAATTTCTGGTTTTTTGCCGAATAAGGAAAGGAAAGCGACGAATATTTTTTAATCCCTTTTTTATTTAATATTTTTATTATTTCATGTTCCGTCATAACGTCTTCAAAATTTCTTTTTATAGTTTCCTCAGTATAATCCAATAAAGTTTTCGACGAAGAAGCGGAATAATTTGCCGGATAGGCATAGCATTTGGAATTGAAATTAAACGTAATTAACGGCATAATTATAAAAAATGCAAAAAATGCGATTACGGCGTTAAATCTTTTATATTGCATAAACTCTCCATATTATATTAATATTTTATTTAATAAAAAGGTGTCATTCATATTTATGGTGCCGGAAGGGGGAATCGAACCCCCACAAGATAAATCTTACACGGCCCTGAACCGTGCGCGTCTACCAGTTCCGCCATTCCGGCAGATAAAAATAATTATAATGACAAAAAATACTACAGGTGCTATTATTATATATATTTTATATACATACTTTAATTTTTTAATAATTTTATCATATTTTAAAAATAAATAATACTAAAAACCGATGAAAACCGTAACAAGAGAAGATATAATCTATCTGTTTTCCGGAAAATCAGACGTCCCTCTTTCCTTTGCCGATATTAAACACGGCTTGAACGTTAAATCTGCAAAAAACCTTTATGCGGTAAAAAAAATCCTCGATTCCATGACGGCGGACGGCGATTTAATTTTTACTAAAGGGGAGAAATATATATTTTCTCAAAAACTTAATTTTATACACGGTACAGTCGTATTAAAAAAACGAAATTTTGCATTCGTCACCGATGAAACCGGCGGAGGGAAAGATATTTTTGTTAAAAGTTCGGATCTTGCCGGAGCTATCCCTCAGGATTCCGTCGTTATGCAGATTATGCCGGACAGCGCCTACTACTTAAAGAAAAAGCAAAAAAATAAAGATTCGGAAACTAAACGCGGAAGGGTAGTAAGAATAATCAAAAGAAATTTAAAAAACCTTAAAGCCGTCGTTAAGGTCGAAAAAAATATCGCAATT
>JAJZJD010000076.1 GCA_021828445.1 bacterium | reverse complement strand
TCAGAATTCCTTAGAGGAGAATTTTTTAAACATAAATTTGTCTTTATATAAAAAATCCTTTAATATATAAATTTTGATAGTCCTTATAGTTTGGCCGTATTTACTTTTTATGCTGATTTTTTTCACGAAGGAACAGCTTGAAAAATTACGGCATAAACTTTTTTCTAATCTGCCGCCGTACTTTGTATTTATTACATAAAGAAAGTTGCGCCCCTTTTTATCTTTAAAATCATTCCATAGCGAATATTCATTGTCTCTTATAAAATAATTAAAAGAATACGTCTGCGGTTTTCCTTTAACATAGTAAGCAAGTTCGCTTGCCGTCTGAAATCTTCTTGCGGCTATAAGAAGGTCGTCTTTTTTATGCGCCGATAGAATTTTATCGACTTGCGCCCCCATTTCTTTCCAACCAAGCATATCCCTTAACGGGCTTTTGCTGATTTTAACGTTTATAAAGGGGTTAAAAACCGGATAATAAGGAGCGATAAAAATAATTAAAGAGAAAACAAGTCCGGTAAAAAAAGATAAGCCGTAAAAATAAAGCATAATTTTTTTTATCTTATCGGCTCTCAAGGCGGCATATAGCCTTAAGGATAAAACGAAAGAAAGCAGAAAAGCCGGAAAATATAAAAACACCGGCCAGTTAGGCTGAACCATGGTCTTGGTGCATTGATACACAAAATATAAGAAAGGAACCAAAGAAGCCGTCGAAAGAGCAATATATATATCGTTATTTTCTTTCAAGCCGAGATATAGGCCTGCAAATACCGAGACCATAATAATTATAAATAAGAACGGGGAAATTATGCCTGCCTGAGAGATTATAAATAAAAAAAAGTTGGATAAAAAAATGCCGAAGTTTTCGTACCCGCCGGATAATGTTAAAAGATGTCTGAAAGATACGAAATCGTTGAAATAATTCCATATTATTACAGGGGTGAATATAACTATGGATATTAAAAAAGCCAGATAGGGCTCTTTTCTAAAAAAATATTTTCGGTGTTTTTTGCTTAAAAGAAGGAAAATAAAAACTATTAAGTAAATGAAAACCGCCGTATATTTGCTTAATAGCGCAAATCCGGCAGAAATACCGATTAAATACCAGTAATAATTTTTGCCCGTAATAACCAAATATAGAAGAAGCAGAACGGTCAAAGAAAAAAACAGCATCTGCAGATTTCCGTAAACTATCAGTATCGAACCGACGTTAAAGATGGGGATGGCGTTCAGAAGCGCCGCCCAGATTAACGAAAGCAGGGTCTTTCCCGTTATTTTTTTTAACGCGGCAAATACAAAAAAAGACAGCAATAACGATATTGCTGGAGCGGCGAGCCTGACGAAAAACTGCGAATTTAATTTTCCGAAAAGCGTCGTAAGGGCTATAGTATAAGCAATCATAGGCGACATATCGTAATAAGAAAGCGACAGATGCCTCGACCATTGCCAGTAGTATGTTTCTTCGGGAATCAGGTCTATTTTAGTTATCAGTATAAGCCTGATTATAAAAAGAACAAGCAGAGCGGAAAAAAGAGAATATGCGATTATTTTATTTTTGTTCATAATTTATAATTTTTTTTAGAAACATTATACGATTTTTGAATTTAAAATCAAATCAAAAAGATTATAATTTTTATAAAAAATAATAAAAAAAACTTGACAATCAGTTTAATTGAGGTTATCTTAATAATATTATTGATATAATTATATAATTAATTTAATTAAAGTAGGGTTTTAAAAAGCCGATAATTACTATATACGTATAATTTTAACGGGGCTATTATGGCTTTAAAATTAGGCATCGGTTCAAAAACGGGCGTCGGAGTCGATATAGGTTCTAACTCGCTTAAAGTTCTTGAACTATCCAAGTCCGGACGCAAATATTATATCGATGCGCTTGACATAATAGACCTGCCTGCCGGCGCGGTCAGCGGGGGTACCGTAAACGACGGCGCGTCTGCCGCATCCTACCTGAAAAGCTCTTTTTCCAAACTCGGTATCGGCGAAAAAAAAGTCGCTATAGGAATACCGTGCAAACATGTCATAATAAAAACTATAGAAATGCCTAAAATGAAGTCTAAGGAGATCGATTCTTCGATATATTACGAGGCCCAAAGATATATTACCTACGATATGAACGAGGTATTCTTGGACTATATAATTTTAGGCGATTCCCCTAACGATGCGGGCAGCAATCTAATTATGATAGTCGCCGGAAAGAAAGATATCATCGAGAACCAAATGGATTTTATTCATCAATGCGGATTAAATCCCAATATCGTGGACGTCGATTGCATAGCGCTGGAAAATATGTTTAATTTTAATTATCCTGAAGAATTCGACGAATTGACGGCTATTATAAAAATCGGAGCATCGGAAACGAATGTCCATGTGCTTCAAAAAGGCGTAAATTTATTCAGAAGAGATATACCTATAGGCGGGATGAATATTACGGAAGAAATAGCAAAAAAATTTCAAATAGACGTTAACGAAGCGGAAAATATAAAAATCGGCAATATGGGAAACAGAGACGAAGATTTTAAAGTCGATTATTCGATATATCTTAATATGATACTGTCGAGGGTAACATCCGAAATTCAAAGAACGATAGATTATTTTGCCGCAAACAACGACAAGCAGTATCCCAAAAAAGTTTATCTTACCGGCGGTTCAAGCAAATTACCCGGTATCATGGAGGATATAGAAACAAAAATAAATATCCCCACGGTTAATATAAACCCTTTCAGAAATTTACTTTTCAGGCAGAATATCTCCGACGATAAAAGCCATTTTTTTGCCGTTGCGGTCGGATTGGCATTAAGGGGAGTAGAATAAATTGATTAAAATTAATTTAAATAAGAAACCCAAAAAAATAAAAATCAAAATTGAAACGGGCGGCTTATTGATTTATTTTATCGTTCCCGTAGTTCTTGCCGCAATAGCGGTTTTCTTTCTTCAAACCTCCATAGATAAAAAAATCAACGGTTTAAACGGGAACATAAAGAATTATAACGAAAAGACGGCGATGCTGATGCCTAAGGTCAGAACGGTAAACTCGTTAAAAGCTAAAGAATCGCAAATTCTCGAGAAGATTAACGTTATCAAAACATTAAAAAAAGAGCAGATGGGTCCTATCGGATATATTTACTATATTACGACGGCAATCCCCAGATTTGCATGGATTAATTCTTTAAAATCAAATAAAGGGGCAATTTCCGTTACGGGAATAGCTTTGGACGGACAAGTAGAATCCATATTTATGAATAATTTAAGCCGGACGGGCTTTTTCGGCGGCGTGAGTTTAGTCCAGACTTCCGAGGTCAAAAAGCAGGGTTTAAGGCTTCAAAGTTTCGGTTTAACTATGAACGTAAAATAAAATGGATATTAAATCGATTAAATCAAAAATAGATTTCGGCAATCCGGCAGTTCTCGGAACGGCTATAAGCATCGTTTTATTTATAGCCGTAATGGGGATATACTATTATTTTATGTATTCGGGGCTTAGGGCGAAAGTCTCTCAAAAACAGGCCGAATTAAGCCAAATAACCGCCAAATATAATTCATACTTAGCATTAGTAAGGAGCTATCCCGTATTATTAAAACAGGATAAGAAACTAAATAAAAAATTTGCGGGCATGCTTTCGGAACTTCCGTCTAAGAAAAACATACCCCAGCTTTTAATGAAAATTTCAAACTACGAAAAGGTCCTTAATCTTAATTTAAAAATGTTTAAGCCGGAAAAGGGCGCCGCCAAAGGTTTTTACGAAACAGTCCCTTTTTCGATGAATATAAGCGGAGATTTTTATAACGTCTATAAGTTTTTTTATAAGCTTGCGGTTATGAAAAGAATAGTGGACGTGCATAACGTTGCTATTTCAAGAACTTCTAAAGGACGCAAGGTTTCGGTTTCTTTTAACGGAACGGCTTTTTCTTTCATAGGCGCTCCTCCGGCAGGGCAGTTAAAAGCCGGTAAAAAAAACGGAGGCGCGGTTAAAAAATGAGAAAACTTCTTTTTATATTTGTCTTCATATTTGTCTTTACGTGTTTTTTTCGGCAGGTAAATTCTTTTGCGACCTCCTACCCTTATTATTTAAAGAGGGACCCGTTCCAGACGTTTTTATATACCCAAAAACACGTTACGTCGTTCAAAGCAGGCGAACTGCCTCTTCTGCAGTACGGCATTTCATCTCTGAAGGTCGTCGGCATTATGAACAGGAGGGGAAGATATTTTGCGATGATTCAAACACCGGATAACAGGTCTTATATAATCACCGTAGGTTCGTTAGTCGGGGTAAACAGGGCGAGAGTGGTTTCGATAAGCGGCAGCGAAGTAAATTTAATCGAAAGGACTTATAATATTCTCGGACAAATGCGGTCGACGAACGTCGTTATGGGATTAAAATAAATAAATAAATAAAGTAAAAATAACGGACGA
>JAJZJD010000075.1 GCA_021828445.1 bacterium | reverse complement strand
AATAGTTCGGATAAAACTATAACGGAGATTGCTTCGGATCTCGGCATCTCATATCATTTGCTATGCAAATGGAGGACTAAATATTTAAAAGAGGGACGGGAGGGCTTCCCGGGACACGGAAATCTGAAAGAAAATAAAGAATTCAAACTTTTAGAAAAAGAATTAAAGTCGGTAAGAGAAGAAAGGGATATATTAAAAAAAGCTTTGGCCATCTTTTCAAAACCCCAAGGGAAAAATACAAATTTATGATTAAACATAAAGATGTGCATTCTATAGAAAAGATGTGCCGGGTATTAGGGGTGTGGAAAAGCGGATACTACAGTTTCCTTAAGAATCCGGTGAGCAGAAGAGATTTGGAAAACACCGAACTTACGCTTTTAATTAAGAAAGAATACGATAAAAGCAGGGGCGTTTACGGCTCTCCCAGAATAACCGCTTCTTTAAAACAAAAGGGCGTTAAATGCTCAAGACCGAGAGTAGCAAGACTTATGAATAAAACGGATATTAAAAGCAGAATCAGGAAAAGCTATAAAAAAACTACTAATTCCGAACACGGTTACGAAATAGTTCCAAATATTTTAGAGCAGAACTTTACGACAGAAGCTCCTAATAAGATATGGGCATCCGATATAACATATTTAAAGACTAACGAAGGCTGGCTGTATTTAACCGTTATAATAGATCTTTTCAATAGAGAGGTAGTATCGTTCCGCAGATCAAAAACTCTTCTGGCTATAGATACTACCATCCCCGCTTTAAAAAAAGCATATGAAACGAGAAAGCCCGAAGCAGGTCTTATATTCCATTCTGATAAGGGCGTTCAGTATGCCTGTAAAGCATTCAGGGATATTATTAAATCGTACGGATTCAGGCAAAGCATGTCCGCTAAAGGAAAATGCTACGATAACGCTCCTTCCGAGAGCTTTTTCAAAACGCTTAAAGCGGAACTTATCTATCTTAAAAAAGGAGGTTATACAACGAGAAAGTTAGCGGAAACTGAAATATTCGAATATATAGAGTGCTTCTATAATACCAAAAGGTTGCATTCTTATCTTGGATATCTAAGCCCTAAAGACTTTCTGAATAATTTCAAGGCTGCCGCATAAAAGTGCTTTTTTTGCCGTTTTTGCAAAAAAAGCGCAAGTCCCCATCGGGGACATACAGGGGGTCCTATAAAAAAAGGAGGTGAAAGTTAATATATTATAACTAAATAGTAATTGAATGTATTTTCTGTTAAATCGATAAGAAAGCGTTTTAAAGCAGGAAGTTTAATGTCTTAACTGTGTGTCTAAAAAATTGTTGCAATTCCAGGTGGAAAATTATAAAATATGTTCCGGCAATATAACTGAGGTAAAAAATACCAATATGGCTGGCTGGAATAACCTGCCGAGAGGTATAAAGCCCGTTATAAGCAATACCGTTCAAGAGGCGAGGCAATACGGTCATGCTACGGCTAATTACTACGGATATAGGGTGATAGCAAGGACGGGGGCGGCAATAGGCACGGTATTCGTTTACGTGTTAAACGGGATAAAGTTAGAAGCGGTAATGAGGTTTTAAAGGGTATTTTGCGGTTTAATATAATCATATTTAATATTTTAGAGATAGGGGGGGGTATGGAACTAAAAGAAAACAATGCAAGGGAATATTGGACAATAGGACAAGGAGGGTGGACTAATATTTTTAAATTTGCTTTTGGTATATGGAGCTTAATTATTTTAATGAGTGGAATATACGAATATTCGGCAACTAACGGCAAAGTAGCGGGAAGTAATTTTGGAATGCTTATTTCTCTTGTCCATATCGGCGGGGAAATACTGATATGGCTTGCTCTTTTGAGTTTTTATATTATAGCAGAAATGGCAGAAAAGGATTAAAAATACGCCCGGACGGTATTCGTCTATGTGCTTAACGGGATAAAGTTAGAGGCGGCGATGAGGTTTTAAGTTAAATTATTTATAATAAAATATCCGAATACACAAGAGGCGTAGGCATTCCTGTTATTGCGGTAGCAAATAAAAATAATAAAGTAAAAATTCATTTTGATTCATTTATAACGCTAAATAAAACTTAAAAAAACAATGTCAATAAAAAATATTTTTGTTTTAAAATATAAATTTTATTATCTATCATATTAAAATATATAGTATTATAATTAATAAAGAATATATTTTTTTAATGATGAATTAAATGAGGTCAAACAAAATGAAAGCAACGTTACAGGATGATTAAGAATAGTTTATACCTTTTGTTTTAATATATTTTTATCCAATTAATTTAAAATATAATAAGTTGAGCAAGATTCTATGCTAATTTTTAAATCTGGCATAAAATATGCTTTCATTATAAATAAACGATAATTAACGAAAAATGGAATCGTAAACCAAATTTAACATAATTATTAACTTTTAAGGGGGCGACACAAATGAACATTAACAGGTTAAAAAACAAAAAAGGCTTTACATTGATAAAGCTTTTGATTGTTATCGGCATATTGGCGGCGATAGCGATCCCGACGTATCTGAGCAAGAATTCGGAAGCGTCCACGAACCTCGGTGTAATTTTTACGGACGAAACGGCGTTTAATGCAACTAACCCAATGTATATTAGCGCGGGTACTTTGTCTGCGCCGGCGACGCCACTAAAGGCTACCGCGGTTTCCCCCAGCCACGCAATGTATGATACGGTCGCAACTGTGGGAGCGGGAATATATGTTGCCAATTTGTACACCACTCTACAGAAGAAGTGTACAAAAAAATTGCAGTTTTGGGAGTCGGAACATAATTTGCCGATTTGTACACCATCACTTCCGGGGTTTTAAAAACTATCGCACTCAACGATGCGGATATGTCTATCGGGAATTAAGTTTAAAGAAAAGGGTATGGATATGCCCCGAACTGTGGCAAGGTTCATAAGAGGGACCATAATGCGGCGGATAATATACATAGAGTAGGGACATCTACTCTTACAGGAGGCATCGTAAGACCGGCTATGCCGGCAAATGCCATAGATAGCAGAATCCCCTGCCTTTAGGCATGGGGAGTATGTCAACGTTATCTTATCTTTCCCCACACGTCGTCCACCGCTTTTTTTAACGTATCCGGAACCAAGTGGCTATACTGCTTCGTCATTTGCGTCGTCCGATGTCCTAATAGCTCGCCCGTAATATATAAAGACGTCCCATTCATTACCATCTTGCTTGCGAATACGTGCCTTAAATCGTGGATATGCAAATCTTTAAGTCCGGCGTTCCGGCAGGCGGTCGTGAAGGATTTCCTGAAATTGGCTATTTTAGATTGAATTTCATCTTAAAAAGATTTATAATTAATACTATATTTAGTATAAAATAAAAATCTAAAGGAGAATATTTTATGAAAACTATTTCGGCAAACACTACGGTTAGCGTTTCCGAGTTAAAAAAAAGTTTGAGCGCCATTATAAAAAAAGCGGACGGCGAACCTATAGCCATATTAAATAATAATATTCCTACCGCCTATCTGGTGCCGTCGGATACTTATGAAGAGCTTATATCTAAGTTGGAAGATTATGAACTAGGTCTAATCATAAAGCAAAGAGAGGCGGATAAGCCTGGTGCCGTGGAAGTAAAATTAAATGAATTATAAATATAAACTGAAATTTCTTCCTGTGGCATTAAAAGAATGGGATAAACTCGACCATTCCATAAAAGAACAATTCAAAAGGAAATTGTCAGAGCGGTTAAATGACCCATGCGTGGCTTCATGCCGTCTTCACGGATTCGAAAACTATTATAAAATAAAACTTAAATCCGCTGGTTACCGTCTTGTCTATGAAGTATCGGAAAATGAAATGAGCGTTATCGTTATAGCTGTTAATAGACGGGATAAAGTTTACAAAAAACTGTAACTTATTTCTTCCCCCACACGTCGTCCACCGCTTTCTTTAGCGTATCCGGCACTAAATGAGAATACCGCTTCGTCATCTGGGTAGTCCTGTGTCCTAACAACTCGCCGGTAATATAAAGCGACGTTCCGTTCATTACCATTTTGCTTGCGAACACGTGCCTTAAATCGTGTATGCGCAAATCCTTAAGTCCGGCATTTCGGCAGGCGGTATGAAAAGACTTCTTAAAATCGCCTATTTTAGCTCCGTTTTTATTAAAGACATACAAACAGTCCTGATTTCTTTCTACCGCCTTTAAAAGCTCTTTTAAGGGCTTACTGATAGGAATATACCTATCATATTTGGTTTTAGTCCCCTTAACCGCTATTACGTCGTTCTGCATATCCACGTCGTCCCATTTAAGATTTAAAGCCTCGCCTTTCCGGCAACCGGTATAAATTAAAAAAGTAATTAAATCCCTTGTTAATTTATTCGTTGCCCCGGAGATTAATTTTTGAATATCGGAATCAGATAAGGTCTTAAGGCGGGATAAGCTATTTAGCTTTTTTATTCTGCTTGCAGGGTTTATATCTAAATATTCCCGTTCGATACAAAAATTAAAGAAATTAGAAAGTATCGAAATTTCAAGATTAACGGATTTTAAAGATATTTCCGATTCCCGTTTGCCG
>JAJZJD010000074.1:1546-4723 GCA_021828445.1 bacterium | reverse complement strand
CTTTAGTTTATGCATCTATTTTCAGCGGATTTTATCTTGCAATGATGTTAGTCGTCTGGCTAATAATATTCAGGGCTGTATCTTTCGAGTTCAGAAGCAAAGTCGAAAGCGCAGGCTGGAGGAAGTTCTGGGATGCCGATATTACGGTTACCGGTTTAGGCATCGCTCTCCTGCTCGGCGTGGCCATCGCTAACGTCTTAATGGGCGTGCCGCTTAATAAAGACCATGTAGATTACCAGTCCCTGTTCAGCCTTTTAAATATTTTCGGATTAGCCGGAGGGCTTGTATCGCTGTCGATGTTTTTAATGCACGGCTCGGCATATCTTATTATGAAAACAGAAGGGGAAGTTCAGCAAAGGGCAAGAGTTTTTGCAAAATGGTTTGCAGTCCTGTATATAGTGTTTACCCTGCTGTTTTTACTGATTTCTCCGATATTCGCGCCGAGACTTCTTAGCAACAGCTTTGGCATTATAGGGGATATCGTTCCGGTTATAATGATTATCGGCGGGATAGGCGTTATTTTAACTGCGGGGTCTTCGAACGACGTTAAACCGTTCGCTTATTCTATAGCAGGCATTTTGGGAGCGGTCGCAAGTATGGCTGTCGGGGTATTTCCCGATATCGTACCTTCTTCGATTAATCCTGAATACAGTTTAAACATATATAATTCCGCTTCTAATCATCTAACGCTTTTAGTTATGCTGATAGCGACCCTTATAGGTCTGCCGTTGGTTTTAATATATGCAATTTACGCATATAAAAAGTTCGGATTAAAGGTAAAAATGGACGAAAGCAGTTATTAATTTATTTCTCGATTTTGTTTTGACCTTTATCCAATGCCCTATAATTAAATTAACCCCCCTTAATTTTTTATAGGGCATTTTTTTTGCCGTTTATATATAATAAAATACAAGACAAATTTTATCTTAATTCGAGGTGTTCATATGAATATTTCAAGAGCCAGCGATTATGCTATACGCGGACTGGTATATATGGCAAAAAAGCCTGCGGGAACGGTATGTTTCGTAAAAGATATAGCTAAAAACACGAATTCGCCGGCTTCTTTTATGTCGAAAATATTTCAAACGCTCGCTAAAAGCGGCCTTGTTCATTCTTTTATCGGAACAAAAGGCGGATTTACGTTTAACGCCCGCCCCGAGGATATTACTATAAAAATGGTCGTCGAAATTATAGACGGACCTGTCGTTCTGAACAGATGCGTGGTTAATAAATCTTCCTGCCAGGACGTAGGCAATTGCGACGTGCACTTTATGTGGCTCGATATTCAAAAAATGCTGACGAAAGCCCTAAACTCTTATTCTATAGCCGATTTTGCAGCCTATAAAAAGGGAATATGTGATAAAAAGGTGTCAGATTAATTTTCCTATAAACTGTTATTAATTATTGCAGCATTATTAGGCGGAAAATAAAATCTGACGCCTTTTTCTTTGACGCCGATTTGAATTATGTTTAGATTTTTTTAAAAAGAATATTGTTTTCCATGTGAACGTGAATCATTATATCGTCCGAAATATTCTTCAGCAGTTCGTATGCATGCTTATAAGAAGCACAGGCGTCTTTAGGAACCGAATAGCTGGAGCTTAAAAAAAGCATTTCTTTCAGAATATGCCCTACGTATTCATGGTAATACAGCGCATCTTCAATTTCTTGTTTTATGTTTTCGGTTTTTCCGGCTTTTATATCGGCCAAGAGCCCTTCTTCCTCTTTGTCTAAATGAAGGAACATAGCCTGCGACATTTTAGTAAAAAGCTCTCTTATTTTAAGAAGTTCCGGGTGCCCCTTTCCGTGGACGTTTGAAATTTTTTCGACATAACCTTCAGCCTCAGGAATATGAACCCGTAAAAACGTATGGTGTATATTAACTATATAGTCTATTAAAAAATTAACGTCCCAGTCGTTCGCTTTTTTACTTAACGAATAATTATCGTCGTTTTCCGCCGCCGAAGGACTTCTTAATTCATCGACTATAAGCAGCCGGTCTATGCCGGATTCTTCGCATACATCTTTTAACGTTTTTGAACCGCCGCAGCAAAAATCCACTCCGTATCTTTTAAATACCCCTATTTTTTCCGGATTTTCGGAAGCAATTTCGCCTACGCTCTTTAAAAGCAAAACATCCTCGTTGGTTTCCATTTATATTTCTCCTTGAATTTTTATGAACCCTTATTTATTTTTTGTAATTTTAACGACCCATTTAACCGGCCCGTTTTCTAAATATTCCCATGCAAAAGCGTCTCCGTTTTCCGCCGTAAGCTGATAATGCAAAGGTTTGGGGTCATGGTCGTTTTCTATTATAAGGCTTTTCCCGCTTTCAAGTTCTCCCAAAATTTTAAATATTGTAGAATGTTTATATTTCGGTTCTATAACCGTTACGTCTAAAGTTATCGAATCTTTATTTCTTTCCATTTCCATTTTTTTCTCCTTGAATTTTAAATTTTCCACTATTTATTTTTTAACTTATAATTCTATTATCACTAATTTTAAACGTTTAATATATGATTTTTATCACATTAATAAAATAATTTTATGAAACGGAAAATTAATTATATCCACTTTCCAATTGTTCATTTACTATAAAAATATGGTAAAATATTGCTATGAAAAACAAAACGATATTTTATATTTTACTTGCAGGCATAACATTTTTTGGACTGATATTTTTAATCTACTTTATACATAAAGATAGTTCCGCAATAAACGTTATAAATCTTAAGAAATTGTCTCCTATACGGCAGATAAACAAACAAGCTTCCAGTTTGCGCCTGTCCGAAAAGCCTTTATCTAAGCCGTATTTTAAACTTGCCGTAGCTTCGATGATGTCGCCCGTCGCAAATATCGATGCATATAAGCCTTTTGCGGGATATATAGCCGGAGCGCTTCATATGCCCGTTAAGATTGTTCAGAAGAGGACATATTTGGCGGTTAATAACCTGCTTATAAAAAATAAAATAGATTTAGCTTTTATATGTACCGGAGCATACGTTTACGGAGGATTAAAGAACAAAGTAAAAATAATCGCCGTTCCGGTTATAGACGGAAGAAAAACATATCAGGCCTATATAATTGCCCATAAGCCTTCGAAGATTGAATCGATTAAGGATTTGAAGGGGAAGGTATTCGCCTTTACCGAACCGTTATCGAATACCGGCTATGAAT
>JAJZJD010000074.1:0-1446 GCA_021828445.1 bacterium | reverse complement strand
ATTTTTCCCGGCAAAATAATATGCAGTTAAAATTAATGAGCTTAGCCATTGGTAAACAATTATCGTCCCAGTCGGTAAATTATATTCTCGAGGACAATTTTTACGCTTTGGAAAAATTATTAAAAAGCTCGGTTAAAAGCGACCCCGACTTAGTTTACGCATTTATCGAAAACAAAAAAGGCGAGGTTATCGCTTCGACTTTTGACGGCGGATTCCCCGCAGATTTATTGAAAGTTAACAGCTTTAACCCCAAAAGTTTATCCGCAGTCAAAATTAAAACAAATGAAGGCTTGGTATATGATACCGCCGTTCCAATATTACGGGGGCGGTTAGGCACGGTAAGAGTCGGAATTTCCACTAAAAGGTCGAGCATGCTTCTTTATTCGCTTATAAGGTCTATAATTATAGTTATGATTTTTGCCGCCGTTTTAGCTATTATACTTTCAAGTTCTATCGCATGGTGGGTTATGACGCCTATAGTAAAACTGTCGGAAGCTTTTAATAAAGTCAAAAGCGGCAGTTACGACGTAAAACTCGATATTAAAAGAGACGACGAGATAGGAATGCTCGCGAGAGATTTTAATAAAATGGCGGTAAGTTTAAAAAAAGCAGACGAAGAAAGGATGGAAAACGACAACTTAAGGAAAAATTTTATCAATAACGTAATAAAAGCTCAGGAAGAGGAGAGAAAAAGGATAGCAAAAGACCTGCACGACCAGTTTGCCCAGATGCTCGCATACATAAAAATAAGAATCGGACTTCTTAAAAATCTTAATAACATCGAAGAAGCAAGGGAAAGCGTTGCTCAAATCAGCGAAGAGCTGACTAATGCTTTAGACGTGGTGCGAAATATCGCAAGAAGCCTTATGCCCGGAATACTTGAAGAAATGGGCCTGGTGTGCGCGGTTACCAGCTATATAGACGATATTAATAAAAAGAGCCTTAATTTTAAAGTAGATTTTTATTCGGATTACGATATTAAAAACAAAAGATTCGACCAGAATATAGAAATTAACGTGTACAGAATAATTCAGGAGGCTCTGTCTAACGTTATACTCCACTCGCATTCAAATTATGCTAAAATAAATTTAGGAATTGCGGAAGGAAAAATCATAGGCTCCGTAGAAGATTACGGAACGGGTTTTAACTACGGACTTATCAGCAAGGACAGTCTCGGAATATTCGGGATGACGGAAAGGGCAAAACTTTTAGGAGGAGATTTAAAAATCGAATCTAAAACCGGCGCCGGAACCCTGATAAATTTTTATATTCCCTTATAATTAAAATAAAGCCGCAACGGGAGATAAAATTAATGATAAATATAGTTTTAATCGACGACCACTTTCTTATGGTTTCCGGCTTAAAAATGATAATAGCCGGGCAGGAGGATTTGCGGGTCGTGGGAACCGCAAACGATGCCGTGTCGGCAATGGGAATCGTTAAGGA
>JAJZJD010000073.1 GCA_021828445.1 bacterium | reverse complement strand
ATAGATTTGCTGATATTCGGTTTTTTAAGCGAGATGTTTTACCCTTACGGTTTTTTGGCGGGAGTTCTTTATATTTTAATTTCCGACGGTTTTTTTGACGGCGCAAGCATCGGGAAAAGGGTTATCGGCTTAAAGGTTGTAATGGCTCTTGACGAAAAAAAACCGGAGTTTAAGGAATCAATTATAAGAAACTCTTTTCTCGCCGCCCCCCTGCTTTTTGCATTTATTCCGTTTGTCGGTTATTTTCTCCTCGTAACTATAGGCATCGTTATATATGCCGCCGAGATTTATTTTATTATAAAAAGCCCCGAAGGCGAAAGAATCGGCGACAGGTTTGCCTTTACCCGCGTAATAGACGTTCAAAAACATAAATAAAAAATGGAAAAAGACAGCATTAAAGCCGATCTTTTTTTAATAGATTCCAGTTCTTATTTCTACAGGGCATATTATGCCCTCCCGCCGCTTACAAATTCAAAAGGCAACCCTACCGGCGCATCGCTCGGATATACCAGAATGCTTATGAAGCTGATTAAAGATGCGGATATAAAATACGGCGCCTGCCTCTTCGATTCTAAAGAAAGTTTCAGAAAACAGTCTTATGAGGCATATAAAGCCAACAGGAAAGGGATGCCGGAAGACTTAGTTTCGCAGGTCGAATACTTAACCGATATTTCTTATCTGCTTGGATTCGAAACATTTAAGCTTAACGGATACGAGGCGGATGATTTAATTGCCCGGGCGGTTAAAATCTTTGAAGAAAGTCCCATATCTATCTGCATAGTAAGCAGCGATAAAGATTTGAAGCAGTTATTATCGGACAGCGTTTTTATATACGATGCTCTTAAAAATAAGCTCATAACCAAAACTATGTTTGAGGCGGAGAACGGAATAAAGCCGGAAGAATACAGGTATGTTTTGGCGCTTATGGGCGATGCGTCGGATAATATACCGGGAATTAAGGGAATAGGAGAAAAAACGGCATTCGCTTTAATTAAAGACTATCATAATCTGGACGGCATTTATAAAAATATAGATAAGGTTAATAAGCCTAAACTTAAAGAACTTTTAGTAAATTGTAAGGAAGATGCCTATAAAAGCCTGGAGCTTGCTTCGTTTTATAAAGACGTAGATTTAACTAAAGCATATTTTACGCCTGATTCGGGAAAATTTACAGGGAATAATAAAATATTTAATTCCCTTGACGATTTTGCGTTAAAAGAAAAAAACAAGGAAGGTCTTTACGCCGTTTTTAAAGAGCTTGAATTTAATTCCTTAATGAAAGATTTGGGAGTCATACATAATAAACCCGACGAAATAAACGGCGGTATAACAGATAACGCGGACAGCGGATATAACGGCGGTGAAGATGGAAAATTTCTTTCGGTTTACGTCGATTTCGGCGAAAAAGATAAAGAGTTATTCGATAACGAATCAAATCTGATATATATATATTCTAAAGAAACCGGTCCGGGGTCGTTTAACCAGAAAGATATTGCGGACGATAAAACTATAATAAATTTACTGAAAGATAATTCGGTTTTAAAGATAGGATGCGGACTTAACGCCGTAAAGCTATTTTTAGAAAATAGCGGAATTGAATTTAATAACCTTTATTTCGATATAAAAATTGCTTCTTATCTTTTGAACCCGATAAAACATCGGCACAATTTTATAGATATAGAAACGGAGTTTCAAGACCGGCTGACCGGCGTAAAATCTAAGGATTTAAACAACTATGCCTGCACGGTCTATTCCTTGTATAAAATATTAAAAACGGAAATAGAAAAAGATACCGATTTAAAATATCTATTTTACGATGTCGATATGCCTCTTTCGGCGGCGCTTTTTGAAATGGAAAAAACCGGTTTTAAAGTCGATAAAGATATGCTGATGTCTTTATCCGCGTCTTTAGACTCCGATTCAAAAAAACTTACGGGCATTATACATAAAATTGCCGGAAGGGAATTTAATATTAATTCGCCGAAACAGCTCAGTATAATTATGTTCGACGAGATGAGATTTAAGCGGGTCAAAAAAAACAGCACGGATATAGAAGTTCTTCAAACGTTAAAATCCGAATTCGAAATACTTCTCGGAAACGGCAATGAAGATAAAACCTTAAAAGATTATCTTTTGTTCTTAGACAGTCTTATGTCTTATAGAAACAAAGTTAAACTTAAGACGTCATTTGTTGACGTGCTTTTAAGGGAAATCGATAAAGACGGCAGGGTGCACACGTCTTTTTCCCAAATAACCACATCGACAGGCAGGCTTGCAAGCCAGAGTCCCAACCTTCAGAATATCCCTGTTTCAGGGGCGGAAGGCGTTAAAATAAGGCAGTCTTTCATCGCAAAAGAAGGCTCTGTTCTGCTTTCGGCGGACTATTCCCAGATAGATTTAAGAGTTATGGCGTCTATTTCCGGAGATAAAGCGTTAACCGAAAGTTTTAAAAATAACGAAGATATTCATGCAAAAACGGCAGGGGAAATTTTTGGGGTTGCGGCGGACAACATCGATAAAGATATGAGAAGGAAGGCAAAAGTAATTAATTTTGGAATAATTTACGGTATGAGCCCTTTCGGCCTGTCCAAAGAACTTGATATTTCCGCCGAAGAGGCAAGGCTGTATATAGATTTATATTTTAAAAACCATCCCGCTATTAAAGAATATATGGAAAAAATAGTAAAAGAGGCAAGGTCTAACGGATTCGTTAGGACAGCCTTCGGCAGAAAATGCTATATCGAGGGTATAAATTCCGGAATAAAAAATTTGGCATCGTTTTCGGAAAGAGCGGCAATTAATGCCCCTATTCAAGGAACGGCCGCCGATATAATAAAAATTGCTATGGTAAATATCCATAAAAATCTTCAAAACACTTCCGAATTAAAAGAGTCCGCAAAAATGCTCCTTCAGGTTCACGACGAACTCATATTTGAAGTCGAAGAATCTTTGACAAGCGATATTGAAAATATTATTGCTCCTTTAATGACTGACCGCAACCTTCTGTCCGGCGTTCCGCTGGCTATCAATATCGGCATCGCAAAAAACTGGGCGGAAGCGCATTAAACCCCTCCACATTTTTATTTAACTTATTCTATAATCCCTGCTGTTTCAGACAATTTGTATGTCTTGAATTTTTTTCTTGACAAAATTTTTGCAAGTGATATAAATAAGACAAATAAGATTAATTTAATCTTAAATTAAAAACACAACGAACATTATAAAATTTAGAGATATAATTAAAATATAATAACGTTTCGCAAATTGTTAATTTTTTATTGACATATAATATATGTATATATATAATTATTACTATTGAGATATAATTAGTCTTTAATAATGATTATCTATTATTTTTATTTAATTAACTTTTAACTTAACTTAATTATTTTTTATCCAATTTTTCGGGGGTGTTTTATGGATAGTCTGGCTTTATTTCTGGCGCGGTTCCAGTTCGGAATGACCGCCTTTTTTCACTTTCTTTACCCTCCCTTGACGATAGGGCTGGGAACCCTTCTTGTTATAACCGAAGGAGTTTACGTTTTTTCTAAAAATCAGGAGTATTTAAGAATTACCCGTTTTTTTGCAAAATTATTCGCCATTAACTTTGTTGTAGGCGTTGCAACCGGAATCGTTATGGAGTTTCAGTTCGGAACGAACTGGTCGCAGTATTCTTCTTACGTCGGCGCAATATTCGGAGCGCCGCTTGCCATCGAAGGGCTTTTCGCTTTTTTTATGGAATCTATTTTCGTAGGCGTTATGCTTTTGGGCTGGAACAGGCTTTCGGCTAAAGCGCACTGGGTATCTACGATATTCGTAGCCCTCGGTTCGACTTTATCGGCCGTATGGATTTTAGTCGCAAATTCATGGATGCAGAGTCCTGCCGGATATAAAATCGGTTCTAACGGGATACCTAAAATGACGAATTTCTGGCATGTCGTATTTAATCCGTATTTTCCGTCGGAATTTATTCACGTAATAGCCGCCGCATGGGAATATTCTGCTTTCTTTATGGCGGGAGTAGCGGCATGGTTTTTAATTAAAAACAATAAAGACATGATAATGAGAAAGGCATTAAAAATAGCCGTTATATCGGGCGTAATAGTCGCATGCTTTCAAATCGTCTTAGGCGATATAAGCGCGAGAGAAGTCGTTAAATATCAGCCTACCAAGCTTGCCATGATGGAAGCCCAGTGGCATTCCGAGAGATATGCTCCGGAAACCCTTTTTGCAATACCTAATAATCAAACAGAGTCTGACGGACCGCAAATAGGGATTCCGGGTATGTTAAGCATGCTGGCTTATATGAATCCTGCGGCTAAAGTTATGGGATTTAACAAGTCTATAAGCTATATTAACCATAAGTATAATTTGAAATTGACTGCGGCGATGTTTCCGCCTGTTTCGATAGTTTTCTGGTCGTTTCATATTATGATGTATCTTGGATTTTATTTCGCGCTGATTATGCTTATCGCCCTATATCTTTTATTTAAGGGCAAATTGTACGACAGTCCGAAAATGCTTAAGGTTTTCTGGTTCTCCACTTTTTTGCCTTTAATAGCGATAGAGTTCGGATGGTTTACGACGGAGATAGGGCGGCAGCCCTTTACGGTTTACGGTCTCTTAACTACCGTAAAGTCCGTATCGCCTAACGTCAGCGCATTAGACGTAGGGTTATCTACCTTAATGTTTACTTTGATTTATATAACGTTGGCATCGTTTGCGATTTTCCTGTTTAAAAGA
>JAJZJD010000072.1 GCA_021828445.1 bacterium | reverse complement strand
AAAATTAAAATAAGATTAAATTAATTGGCTTTTAAAACCGGATTATCCGGATTAGATAAATTGATTAATTTTTACATAATATATATATATCATTATTTAAAAAAAAATCAATAGTTTTTTTATCTATTTTTTATATGGAGTTTATCTATATTCTTCATCTTAAAAATTGAAAATTGAAAATTATGCGGTATAGTTTATAAAAACGGATAATAATATAAATCTGGTTTATTAATATAAAATAAAAGAATGGACGAATACAACGATAAAAAAAAAATAAATAAAGATTTTTACGTGCAATGGCATTTTATAGACTCATGCAACCTGAGATGCGTCCATTGCTATCAAAACGATTATAATCATAAAGCCCTAGATTTAAATATTTTAAAGGATATATTTCGGAAATTAGATGAAGCGATGGCAAAATGGAAAATGAAATGCTTCGTTTCCCTTACCGGAGGAGAACCTTTTTTGAAACCGGAAGGACTTTTTTATTTAATGGATATGATTGAAAGCTCGGATAATTTCAAAAATATTGCGATTTTGACCAACGGAACGCTTATCGATAATGCACTGATTAAAAAGATTAAAAATTATAAAAAATTAGCCGAGGTTCAAGTTTCCCTCGACGGACACGATGAAGAATCACACGACGGCGTCAGAGGAGAAGGAACATTTTTGAAAACGATAAATTCCATTAAAATGCTTAAAAATTCCGGAATTAAAACCGCCGCAATGTTCACTCTCCATAAAAAAAATATCGGATCGGCATCCGGTATGCCGGGACTTGCCGCCTCGCTAAACATAGATGCTTTAACGGTGGAAAGAATGACGACTATGAGCGATATGGAAAGGGATGAATTTTTCATCGAAGCTTCCGACCTAAAAAACGTTTATTCCGATGTTTACGCCGTGGCAAAAACAGAATTTAAAAATAAAAATACTAAACTTTCGGTATCCCGCCCGCTATGGAATCTGATAGACGAAAATGCAGGCGGATATTGCCCTGTAGGCTTATCGTCGCTATGCATACTGCATGACGGCACCCTGCTTCCGTGCAGAAGGCTTTATCTCCCGCTCGGAAACATTTTAACCGACGGACTCTTCAAAGTATGGTACAACTCCGATATTTTGTGGAAGTTAAGGAAAAGGAACGGTAAAAGCGAATGTGCGAACTGCGTTCATACGGAAAGATGCGGCGGATGCAGGGCTATAAGCTATTATTATAATAAAGATTTAAATTCTAAAGACCCGCAATGCTGGATATAGCCAAATATAACGATATAATATAATAAATATAATATGATTATGTTTATTACGGGAGAAATAAATGCTGATACTTGCGGATACCGTATCTTTAAAGCAGGATGAAGAAAATTTTATGCTTTTCGACAATCTGAACGGCGGCATTTATAAACTTAACGAATTATCGTATAAAATTTTATCGCTTTGCGACGGGAAAAATACGGATGAAGACATACTATTAAACATAACGGAAAGCTTTGAAGTAACAATAACGGAGGCGGAAAAAGATTTCGAAGGATTGGTGCGCATTCTTTTGGATAAAAAATATATTTATGACAACGACAATGAAAAAGGAGGTGAGCTTTATGAAAAAGATCTATAATGCGCCGCTGTTTCTTGAAATCCCCGCGGAAGAATTTTACGCTTTAATTACCGAGGGATACGGCTTAAAAGATTCGTGCTACTCCTGAAAGGAATGCAAATGAGCGCAGTTTGCGCTTACCCTAAACGCTCCCTAACCTCTTTCGCTATTTTCACAAGAAGCGGTTAGGGGGCGGCATATTGAATTTTTTTAGGATTTCTGATATAAATATAGATATATGGAATACAAAGACTATTATAAGATATTAGGCGTCGGTAAAACCGCTTCCGCGGACGAAATAAAAAAAGCGTACAGAAAATTAGCAAGAAAACACCACCCGGACGTCAATCCTAACGATAAAACCGCCGAATCGAAATTTAAAGAACTTCAGGAAGCATACGACATTCTAAAAGACGAAAAAAAACGAAAAGAATACGATGAACTTGGAACCAATTATTTCAACTATAAAAATGCCGGCGCGGGCGGCGGAGCTTCACAGGGACAATATTATTACGACTATTCCGGAGGCGGCGCTTCCGGCTTCAATTATAATTACAACAATGCCGGCGGAGGGGAGGGAGTTAACTTCGAGGATATATTCTCGGACCTTTTTAACAGGTCGGGAAGAAAAAATGGACCGGCAAAAGGAAACGATTTGAACGCTTCGCTTGAAATATCGGTCGCAGAAAGCGTCAAGGGGGCCGAAAGAATAATAAATTTAAACGGTGAAAAGATAAAAATAAAGATACCTGCGGGAATTTCGAACGGCGGAAAAATAAAACTTTCCGGAAAAGGGTCTGCAGGTTTCAACGGAGGCGCAAACGGCGACTTATATATTACGATTTCGGTTTTAAACGATAACATATACGAAAGGAAAGAAAACGATATCTACGTTAATAAAAAAATAAAATTAACCGAAGCCGTTCTTGGAGCAAAGGTAGAAATCTCCGCGATAGACGGCAAGTTTATGCTTACCGTCCCTGCCGGAACCCAAAACGGGACAAAGTTCCGTATTTCTAAAAAAGGGGCTACGGATGTTTCGGGGAAAAAAACCGGCGATTTAATAGTTACCGTATTCGTCGATATACCTTCGGGCATATCGGATAAAACAAAAAAGATATTCTCCGAGCTTTCAAAGGAAGGAATTTAAATAGGAATTAAAAATGGATTATTCCATCAATCTTTTAAATCTATGCGGCAATATTAACTTAGACGACGAATCCGCAATGTTTTTCGTAGATGAAGGAATAATTTGCGTCGAACGCAGGGAAAACGAATTTTATATAGACAAAAAAACTGCGGACACGCTCAGATTGATTTCCGAAATTAAAAACGAGCTGGGGGTCAATGATGAAGGGGCATCCGTAATTCTGAACCTGAGAGAAAAAATTATAGATTATCAAAGCAAGCTCAAAACCGTTTTTGACGCAATGGACAGGTCTAAAAGCATAGACGAGCTTATGTTTATAATTAGAAAAAGCGAATCGTTTCGGAACATAATCGGCAGCCTTTTAGATAACGGAGATGAGAGTTTTTAGCATCCCGCAGTTAAATCGC
Organism: bacterium; assembly: GCA_021828445.1. GTDB lineage: Bacteria > SZUA-79 > SZUA-79 > Acidulodesulfobacterales > Acidulodesulfobacteraceae > Acidulodesulfobacterium_A. Next base: position 1,684 of record JAJZJD010000072.1, on the reverse strand, counting down.
CCCGTTTTCCGGTTAATAATTTAATAAAATAAACAAGGACGATAAATTAATGAATATTACATTAAAAATAAAAGAACTAATCGACGGAAGCATAGAAATTCCGGACGACATTCTTTTATCCGTTTTCGAACTTTCCGGCGCTCCGCTGATGGAGCTTTTTTCTCTATCCCTTGAACTAAAAGAAAAATATACCGGGAACAAGGTTAACTTCTGCTCTATCGTCAGCGCAAAAACGGGAATATGCTCGGAGGACTGCTCATTCTGCGGTCAGTCCGCAGTTGCCGGAAAAAAAGAAAAAAAAATAAAAGTAAATGCGCTTATGTCCGTTTCCGAAATAGTAGAGTCGGCCAAAATTGCGAAAAATAACGGAGCAAATGAATTTTCCATAGTTACAAGCGGAACTAAGGTATCAGACCCGACAGAACTCGAAATAATCGGGAACGCCGTCAAATCTATAAAAAACGAGGTCGGCATTACTCCATGCGCATCCCTCGGACTTATGAAATATGAACATTTGTCGTTTTTAAAAGAATGCGGACTCGAAATATTCCATCATAATATCGAAACAAGCAGGGGCTATTTCCCGAAGATATGCTCTACGCACTCGTTTGCCGACAATATCGAAACCGTTAAATCGGCAAAAAAAGCCGGGCTCAAGGTATGTTCCGGCGTAATTATAGGAATGGGCGAATCCCGTCTCGACAGAATAAAAATGGCGAAAGAAATAAAAGAACTTGACGTCGATAATATTCCGGTTAATTTTTTAAATCCTATCAAAGGAACGCCTCTTGAAAATACCGAACCGCTTACGCCCATGGAATGCATTAAAACTCTCGCGATATTCAGAATAGTCAATCCTAAAAAGAATATACTGGCGCAGGGTGGAAGGGAACATAACCTCCGCCAGCTTCAACCTCTCGCTCTTATGGCCGGAGCAAACGGATTCCTTCTCGGGAATTATCTTCTTACCGCCGGAAGAAATCCTGAATTAGACTTAGAGCTGATTAACGATTTAGGATTTGAACCTAATATTTCCGAACCGCCGCAGGCTGAATATGCCTGAAAATATAAATAAAAAAGCTCTCGGTATAGATTTCGGCTTAAAAAGAATAGGTTTGTCTTTAAGCGACGATACTCAAACTATCGCTTTTCCCTTTAAATACATCATTAACGAATCGTTAAAAAAAGCCGTTTCCGAACTAAAAGAAATTTTAGATAAAGAAAATATCGGGTTAGTCGTAATCGGTATGCCTATAGGGCTTAAAGGAAAACAGACTGAAATATCCGTTAAAATAGAAGAATTTATTTACGAATTAAAAGAAAAAATAGGCGAAAGAATTACGGTTGCGGTTTACGACGAAAGATTTTCGTCCGTTCAGGCTCAAAAAAGCCTTATCGAACAAAATATTAAAAGAAAAAAAAGGAAAGAAAAAATAGACTCCGTCGCCTCGACTTTTATATTGCAGTCCTACTTGGACAGGCAAAAAAAACAAGAAGAAAAAAACATTTAAATAATTTAAGAATATTATTATACTATATGTTAAATATACTTTATAACAATAATAATAAATGTGCTATTTCGACTATAGGCTCTATAAACGGGTTAAAAAGATAATTTTTATTTTAGAAATCATCGTTCCCGTTATCATTATCGGCTGCCTTTTTTTATACGCATTTACTCCGC
>JAJZJD010000071.1 GCA_021828445.1 bacterium | reverse complement strand
TTTATACGGGGGGAGGTTGCTGTATGAACGCTTCATGTCCTCCGGCGGCAATTCCTCCGAAGGGTCTTCACCGAGAAGCTTGACGTATCCGCCTAAAGGAAGCGCGGAAATGACGTATTCCGTTTCCCCGATTTGCCTGCCGAAAACCTTAGGTCCGAAACCCAGCGAAAACTTTTCGACTTTAACGCCCATTTTTTTTGCGACTATGAAATGTCCGAACTCGTGAATAAGAACGATGACGCTTATTACAATGAGAAAAGCAACGATGTCGTAGATAATTCCATTAATCATAATTTTTTTTATATATTAAAATTTTTATATGTTTTAAATATTAATATATCTTATTATATTTTTTTTTTGTTAAAAATGCAATTTTTTTTAACTTCTCAGGGTGATTCCAAAACGGACGTTCAACTCTTTTACGAGGCCGTCTCTTAATAAATTGACTTCTTCCATAGTCGGCGTTCTGTCGTCCGCCATTGCATCGTATCTTATAAGAAAGGATATTTTACCCTCCTCTATCTGTTTTCCGCTGTAAACATCAGCCAATCTCACGTTTTTAATTAACCCCGAAAAACCCTTTATGAATTTTTCCACGGCTGCATATTCGATGTCCCCGTCGGCGACAATAGAAATATCCTGCTCTATTTCCGGATATTTATTGGGCTGGATAAAAGACTTTTTACCTGAAATAAAATCTTTGATAAAATCGATATCGAACTCGAATGCAAAAACCTTATACTCTATCTTAAACTCATCAAGTATTTCTTTCTTTATTTCTCCAAAAATACCGGCTCTTTTTTTGCCTATTAAAACTTCTAAAGCCGCATTTTCATTATAAAACCTGCCGGCATCCGCTTTATTAAATACGAATTTTTTAATACCGGATTCTTTTAGTAAAAACTCGACTACGCCTTTTCCGTCGTAAAATTCCGGCTCACGGCTCATATGCTTAATTCCCGTACAAATACTTCCGCATAAAATATTTTTTTCCGTAACCGGATATCCGTCAGACTCTTCTCCGATATAAATCTTTCCGATTTCAAATATTTTAATGTTTTTATGTTTTTTAGAATTTTGCGACGCCGCCTTTAATATATCCGGTATTATGCTGATTCTGAAAAATGCGTAATCTTTAGAAATAGGATTCTTAAGCTCCAGAACGCCGGTTTTATCGCCTACGCCTCCAAGCGAAATATTTATCTCTTTTTCTCCGGTAAGCGAAGGGGAAATAACCTCGGTAAATCCGCCGTATCTTAATAAATTCCTGAAGAGCCTCGACGTTTCGAAGTTTTGATTTTTTTGCGGCGGCCTTAAAATGCCTGATGGAACCGAAGATTTAATATTATCGTAACCGTAAATCCTAAATACGTCCTCGTAAATATTAACGTTTTCGGTTATATCGCTCCTGAAATAAGGCGGCGTAACCGAGATAATTTCGCCTGCCGCCGCATCAAAGGATTTATTTTCTATAATTTCATATCCAAGACGGGATAAAAAACGGGGCGCTTTATTTTTTACCGCGGTATCCCCAAGAAAATCGGACAAATCATTTAATTTGATTTCATAAATTTTCGGGTTATCGCATTCCTTTATATCATAGGCTTGGCAGGAGATATTAAAGCCGTCCGCGTATTTATTAAGAAGATATAAAAAACGTCTTATTGCAAATATGCTTAGAAACGGGTGGAGACCCTTTTCGAAGCGGGTCGAAGCATCCGTTCTCAGGGCAAGCGTCCTCGATGTTTTTCTTACGCTCGACATATTAAAATTTGCGGCTTCTACTATAATATCTACCGTATTTTCATCGATTTCGCTGTTCGACGCTCCCATAACTCCGGCAATCGCGATAATCTTATTTTTATCGGCTATAACGATATCTTCGCCCGACAATTTCCTCTCTTTGCCGTCCAAAGAAATAAGCGATTCCCCTTCTTTAGCATGCCTGGCGCTGATTTTATTGCCGTCTAATTTTCCGGCATCAAATGCATGCAGCGGCTGGGCTGTTTCGAGCATAACGATATTTGTTAAATCCACTATATTATTGACGGGTCTTATGCCGCCCTTAAGCAGTTTGTTTTTTATATCCATCGCCGATTCTTTTATTTTTATGCCGGAAATTTTAACCGCTATATAAGCAGGGATTAAGTCCTTATTTTCGACATTTACGGCTAACTCGCTTTCTTTAGATGAATAGTTTCCTTGAGGCTTAAACTCTATGCCGCCGTAAATTTCCGGTAAAATCAAATCTTTATCCAATATAGCCGACAATTCGTAAGCAAACCCCAGCACGCCGAATAAATCAGGCCTGTTAGGCTCAAGGTCGAATTCTAAAACGGCATCGTTTAATTCAAAAATATCGTAAGCCGTCCTGCCTGTTTTCTCAAAAGGGAACTTTACGATCGAAGATATGTTTAACTGCAGCCCTAAATCTTTTTCGGAACAGAAAGCCGCTTCCGAAACCACGCCGAATATAGCTTTATCTCTTATTTTCAAGCCGTGTTCAAATACCGTTCCTTTTGTAGCGATCAAAGGTTTCTCTCCTACTTTTATATCGAGTCCTTCTTTTGTGAAAACTATTCTTTTGATTCCGACCGCTTCCCCGGCGTAAACTTCCGCAATGCCGAATTTGTCGCTCGACGGATGCTCCGCTATGCTTTTAATTTCTCCCACTACTATATTTTCAAAAGATTTTTTTTGTGAAGAATAAGGAAAGAATTTTTCCACTTCCATTGTTCTGCCGTTTAAAAGATTTGCTATTTTTTCGGCATCCGTATTAAAATTTACAAATTCCTTAAGCCACTTTAAGCTAACCTTCAATTTAAAATTCCTCCTTTTTTATAAAAAACCGATTAAACAAAATCGAATAACGATGGTTGCGCCGACAAATCATCTTCCTCGAACTTTTCGGCATACATTTTATTATACGCCGACATCATCTCGTCTAAGGCTTCCGTTGCATCGAAAGAAAAATCTTTATTCAGCTTTAAACCGGAAACTCCTACGGCTCCAAAAATAGATTTTAAGCCCAGATTATCATGCGAATTCATAAGTTCCAAATTATATTCAGGAACAAAAACCGGTCTTTTTTGTTTTATGGAAAAATTACACGTTTTCATCGTTCCGCTCTTTACCGGAGAAGACACCGCAAACGTTCCAAGTCCCGAACCGCTCTGCAATCTGTCTCTCGCGACTAAATTTTTAGAAGATATTTTTTCATGCAGAGGCAGTTCGGAAACTATAGCTCCGTCGTTTAATATAATTTCGTTATAAAGGTCTCTGTTTTCCGGCGGATACGCCGGCGACAGCAAGCCGGAACCGATATAAGCAACGGTATAGCCGTTATTTTTTAACGCGGTCCCGTGTGCCGCGGCATCTATCCCCAAAGCCAGTCCGCTTATTATGGAATAGCCGTAAGAACACAGCCTTGCCGTAATATTTTTTGCAAGCTCTAACGCATAATCGGGCGGCTTCCTCTGACCCACGACCGCCGCCGCAAATCTTAAATTTTCCTTTAATACCCCTTTATAATATAAAATAGGGGGGGCGGCCTTTATGAGCCTTAGATTGGATGGATACAAAGCCGAATTAAAGGTTATAATTTTAATTCCGTTTTTGGAAGCCTCTTCGATTTCTTTAATAGCGTCAAAGAATGCGGTCTTTATGATTCTTGAATTAGTTAAAATCTTTATATATTCGGTTTTTAAACCTGCTCTTATAAAATCGGACTTATCTGCGCTAAAAATTTCGCATGGATTCTTAAACGCCTTTAATAAGAAAAATATATGCCGGTTCTGAAGCCCTTTTATCTTTTTCAGCGCAAGAGTGCATATTAAATCATCCATTAATATCCTCTTTTCCGAAACCGCCCGCCGAATATGTTTTCCCGAGAAATAACCCCGCAACCGAATTTGCGCCTCTTTTTAACAAAGCTTTCTTTATGTGCGAGAACGTCGTTCCCGTGGTGATAATATCGTCCAGAATTATTATGTTTTTATATTCAAAATCATATTTATTCATCACTGAAATATGTATTAAGTCATTTTTTTTAGATTTGATATCCTCGATATGCCCGGGTTTATGCCCCTTATTGCAAACTATAGCTCCGTCAAGAGCGCTTATAGTTCCTAACGCCGAAAGATACGAGCAGACAACCGCATTGGGATAAACGTCTAAGAAGGAATTGCTCGGAGGAACCGGAAGAATAAAATCGTAAAAATAAAAATAATTATATATAATATTATTTAAAATTTTAACGAAAAAAGCTATCGTCCGCGGGTCGCTTTTTTTGTATTTTAATATGCGCTCCGAATGTTTAACGGCATCTTCATCCAACGAAATTTTTTTATTTTTCGGTATATAGTCGTTAAGATAAAAATATTCCCCGTTTCTATAAGCATGAATATTATAGTATTTTCTGAACATCGTTTGAATATCCGGTTTTAAAAAAATTAAAACAATTTAATCTATAATATGATAAATCTTTATTTTAAAAATTTCAATTTTAATCTATCCGGCTCAATAGGAATTATGCTTTATTCCGAATTAGAAAAAGAAGATTTTATAAAAAAGATTAAAGAATTAAAAATCGATTATAGATTCTATACTTTTGAAGCCCTGAAGACGCATTTCAATTTTAACGGCAAGATAGTTTCTCCGCTGAACTTCCCCTTTAAAAATATCGATAAACTTTTATCCGCAAGGCTCGTCGTCCTCGACGACATAAAAGTAAAGTGCCTATGGGACGCCGTATTGCTTAACGCGGTTTGCGATTTTGTTTTAAATAACCGGATTATTTTCTGCATAAAAGCCGAAAACGGTTTTAACATCGACGACAATTTTTTTTCATATTTGAATTACGATAAAAATTCCCGGGAATATTTAATTTTAGACGTTTATAAAACGCGTTTAACTCTTTTAGCGGAAACAAGGATAGTAA
>JAJZJD010000005.1 GCA_021828445.1 bacterium | reverse complement strand
AAAACAAAAGGATTAATAGTAATATATATTAGTTTTACTTCAAAATTTTTAGGCGCGTAGCTCAGGGGTTAGAGCACTACCTTGACACGGTAGGGGTCGGCGGTTCGAGACCGCCCGTGCCTACCAGTTTAAAGGTATAAGAATTTAAACGGTAGCAAATAAGTAGCAAATGAAACTTCAATTAACGAAATATTCGCTTAAGTCCTCGACTTCTTTTAACGGCGTGCGCTTCTTAAAGTGCTCCACGTAGTCTTTAAACCAGTCGTCTCCGCCTCTAAGTTTCACAGCTTTCGCAAGGCGCCTTGCGTATTCGTCGGACTGGATCAGAGCGGTGATGTTTTCGTCTAAATTAAGCTGCGCCATGCGGGTTACGTGCTCCTGCTTAATAAGGTAGTCGCGGGCGGGAGTGCCGGCTATTACCATTTCGAATTCGTTTTCGGTAAGACCGAAGGTGTTGATATAGAGGTTTTTCATATCTGTCGTATCGGCTTTATAATTCGGAAGGAATATTTTAGTTGGTACGTTAGTAAGGACGCTTGAGAGCATTCTTTGATTTTCGGCGACATGCATAAGGTCTTGAGTGGCAAATACCACTATGGTGTTTAATTTTCTTAAAGTCTGAAGCCATTCCTGCATTTTGCCGGCAAAAATCGGATGCTGGAGTTCGAACCAGGATTCGTCTAAAATGATTATTGTAGGGATTAGAGTGCTTAAGGAAGAATCTATTCTTTCGAAAAGATACATTAGTAGCGGCGCTATTACTTTAGAATTGTTGGCTCCGCTTAAGTTTTTCATCTCAAATACTGTATATTTCGATAAGTTAAGCATATCCACGGGATTATTGAAGTAGTTTTTATATTCCCCCGTAACCCACGGACGCAATTTATCGGATAAATTCGTCGGCAGGATACTCGAGAAAGATTCAAGGACGTGCTTATTTTTCGGAAGACTTGCTACGAGTTCTATCGCCTTCCATAATTGTTTTAAATCTTCGTCGTCCATGGAATATCCGAAAGATTCGATTAATACTTGCAAAAAATCTCTTAAGAAGCTCTTCCCGCCTTTCGTAGAAATTAATGCTACCGGATTTAGGTAAGTTCTTTTTTCGGGCTTAAAATCGACGTGGAGTCCGTTTTGGGCTAAAGATAAAATCTCTGCGGTATAGCCGAAGTCGAAGAAATACACCTGAGGGTCGTATTTCATATATTGAGCCGCCAAGAAGTTTAATAAGACGGATTTACCTGCGCCTGTGGGTCCGAAGATAACGGTATGCCCGATGTCTTTTACATGAAAGTTAAAGTAAAATAAGGTTTTGTGTTTCGTTTCGAAAGCGCATAAAGCCGGCGCTTCAAGGTGAAAGTTAAATTTATCCCCTATTAAAATAGTCCTGAAAGGAACGTAATCGACGAAATTTCCAAGACTTACCATGAAAGAACGGGGATTTAATTTCTCTCCGCCAGGCACGGCCGAAAAATATCCGGAAAGTTTATTTAAACTTTCCGTGAGCACCTGATATCCCTTATCTTTTAATACGCCGGTTATTTTAGCGGACGTTTCTTCCGCTTCCTTTTCCGTCTTTCCCCAAGCTATGAAATTTACGGAAGCGATACCGAAAGGCCTAACCAAGTCAAGTTCCTGCATAGATTCTTCGGCGTCGTAAACGTAACTCATTTTCGTAGGATCTATCAATTGCGTTTCTTCACCCGTGGCGGTTTCGGATGCCTGATGAAGAAGAGTTTTTCTCGTTACGAAATAATGTCTTCTTCTTTTTTTCATTAAAGCTTTAGCTTTTTCTTTAGAAAGAAAGGAAAACGAACAGGAAAACTTTAGTTCTTTATCCAAAGAAAGAAGCCCGTCTAAAACACCCGGGTAAGTTTCCTGAGGATAGTCTTTTACGCTTAAAACTTTATATACCGAAGAATCTAATTTGATAGCTTCCTCGTAATCTGCGTCAACGGCGAAATCAGTCAGGTATTCATCCAAGAAAGCGTAGTCCGGAAGCCTTATCCCCCGCCTTAAATCTTTCGCCGGATTTAGTATAAAGTAATAAGAGGCAAGAAGTTCTTCGTCTTTAAGCCTTTCAAGTCCTAATTTAGGCAGGGATTCTATGACACCGGTAAGTTCTTTATTTATAAGTCTTAATCTTTCTTTGAGCTCTTTAATAACGTCTTCTTTAGTCTTTTTCTCGCTTAAAGACTTAATTTTCTCCGTTATCTTTTTCCCGTCTCTTTCGAATACTTTCTTAAAAATTCTTAATTTAGATTTATTTTCCCTGTAAATAAAGGACAAATAAATATTATTTACGTAGTTTTTATTCCTTAAAACCCTTTCTTTATATTTTTCGTCTATATATTCAGACACCGAAGACTTAAATTCTATATCCGGATAGTAGTAGTTTCTTTTTCTTATCAAAAAAAACGAAACTGTCCAGTTCTCGCCAAGTCCTTTTAGCGCGTCTTCAAGCCTGTCGGCAGAGTAACTGATAAAATCGCTTCCGAATGTTTCGGAATCTATTCCTCTTACTTTATAAAGAGCCAATAAGCCTTCGTCTTTGAGTCTTATAGTATCAGGGCTCGCCAAAGAAAATATCGGAAGAAGTTCGGAGGACGACGGTTTTGAGTTTACTTTCGTGTATTTTTTTAAGTCTATCATTGTATTTTAAGCCCTAAAGATTTAGATACGTGGTCTTTAAAATTTCCGAATCCCTTTTTGGAAAGTTCCGGAGTAAGTTCGCCGTAATGCACTATAGGTATTATGTCCGCAAATTTATGCAGAGCGGTGGCCATATGTTTCATAGTTTCTTCGCCTTCTACCTGCCATCTTCCAGCTTGAGGATTTGCGGCAAAAAGAAGTTTCTTTTTATTTTCTTCGGTATTTTTGAGTTTAACTTCCCCGTTTTTGCCATCCCCGAGCGCAAGGACTTTCGGATCGTTAGTCTTAACGGATAAGACGTCTTTATCTATCTTAATTACTCCGAAAGTATTTCTATTAGCTAATTTCCCTTCATACGGCGTCAATTTATCGTTAGGTTCCATTGCTAATACGGGTGATTTTTTTACCAAGTCTTCGCAATAAGACATATCTTTTTTAAAAACTTCGTCGGGTTTGACGCCAGGTTTAAGGCGTCCTACTATCAAAGTTATATTAGAAGAAGATACAATTTGAGGATTATCTAAATATTCTTTTAAATTCTCCCTTCTCATATAATCTATTATTTTATTAAATTTCTTCGGCAGCTTTTCTTTATTGAACGACGCAATATATTTGCCGTCCGAAATCTTGGCGGACATGCCTCCGCCGTAAGCTGAAAACCCGTTAATTTCCATAACGCCCTCCTATTTTTTGAGTTACTTTCTTTTCCTTATTTTTTATACCTTCTTTAAGTTTCAAAAGAGCATTCTTTTTAAAAACTAAAGAGCTTATCTGCGCTTCAATTTCTTTTATCTGCGCTTCAATTTCCTGTAAGTCCATAACTACCTCTCTAATTTTTTAGATTTATTCAATCTGTTTTCTAAGTCTTGCGAAAAAGCGTCTTTTTTTAAATCAGCGGATCTGATTTTAGCATTTTCTCTTTCTAAAAAATCGCGTGCATCATGCCAATATCTAAAGTCTTTTACTTTTATTTCTTTATTGTCGTTAAGATATTTAACATAAAGCTTATCGTTTTCTAAAGAATTTCCGTACCATGTGTATTGTTTTACGTTTTTATTATTTAAAAAATTCTTAAATTCTTCTTCCGTTTTAGCGTGCGCGTCTTCGAGATTATTAAAAATATCTGATTTTTCTTCTATTTTTTCTTCTAAATCTAAAGTCCTTTCCATAATGTAATCTACCGCTTTTCCGGCGTCTTTCGCAGCTTTGAATATTTCGTTTTTATCTTCCTTTAAAGCCTTAATCCAGGAATTAAGGTAAGTCGCCGAATTACCGGAATTGAATTTTATTCCGGTTTCAGCCGCTAAGAAGTATGAAGAAAGTTCCGCCCTTAATTCTTCTTTCGCATATCTTTCATCCCCGAATTGGCCGAACTGCCTGTTTAACCTTTTTTCATGCCCCGTGGCATGTCCTATCTCGTGAAGAGCCGTTCCGTATAAATCTTCAGGTTTTTCAAACTGCCTTTTGTCCGGCAGGTGAACGGTATCTATTAAAAGAGAGTAATAAGCCCTGTTTCCGCCGTATTCGAATTTAAGCCCGTCTTTTTCCATAGCTCTCATTATATTTTCCGCTTTTTCTATTTTCTCCGGCTCTTTCATGTCTTTTAAGGGATTATCAAGCCATTCTTTAGGAGCGTTTTCCAATTGAGCAGCATTGAATACCGTGAAAGTTTTAACGTAAGGAATGCTAAATTTTTCCTGCGCCTTGCTAAAAGAATATTCCTCGCCGGTCTTGCTTGTAAAAATAGCCTCGTCTTTATTAATAGACTTTCCGTTTTTAAAATTAATGTTTATACCCGTAACGTTAGCGATATTTCCGGCCGTAGTGCCCGCAACTTTAAGTTCCTTACCTTCTTTAGTCAGCCAGAAATCGTATATTCCCCACTTTTCCAAAGGCACTCCAGATTCGCCTTTTTTGACTTGAATCCCTTCTTTCTGCGCCTGCTTGAAAGTTACCCATTTATTCGGAAGTCCGTTGTCCGATGCAGTTATAGTAAGAATAAGCCTGTTCATTCCCATATATTTAGTGCCGGATAAAGGATTTTCCGGAGCTCCTACGGCTATTTTTTTCCACGGCAAATCCCAGCCTTTATTCTCTTTAACGGCTTCTTCCATTTCTTTTACGATCTTATCCGTTAATTCCGCCCTGTAATCTTTTATACTCATGACTATTTCACCCCGTCTGTTTCATATCCTAATTTTTCGGCTTCTTCTTGAGTTTTAGGAACGTCTTTACCGGTTATTACGCTTTCGCCTTTTTCTTTCAAATCTTCTTCTAAGTACATTTTAAGCCTCCTTTAATAATATTTTTCTTTCTGTTTAGAGTATCTTTTGTAAATTAAAATTATAAACGGATCTTTCTTAAAAATTTGAACAAAGACCCAAAATAAACCTAATCCTAAAGGAATCGGCCACCAACTCCCCGCCGCATCCGTCAAAGCGACAGTGGCCGTCCCTATTAAGATACCTATGCTTCTGTCCACTCCACCGACCGTAAGAGGCCATAGAAGCGAAAAATGCAAGGGCGACTTTCTCATAATATATTCACCCAAGCAACAGCCGTCATTGCGATTGACACTCCCAAAGCCACTTTAAATCCCGTCTTTTTCCAACTTCCGTCTTCAGAGTGAGCAAATCCTACGCCCGCTATGACTACCGCCACGACTGATAAAATCTTGGCGACGGTCCCCGTCATATCGGATTCTACCGTCGAAAGAGTAGAGTCCCACGGAAGCTGCGCGTAAGCGGACGAAACCTGCGTTAAGATTAATAACGAAGCCGTTACCGCTACGTCTTTTAAGAAAATAATTTTGTTTTTAATTCTCATAATTTAAAATCCTCCAATTTTACCTTTTTACCTATTAATTTTTTATGCGTTAAATTAATTTCCAAAGCATACTTATAATACGTGAAAGGATAATAAAATTCGCACTTAGGCGTCCTGCACGGAGTCATATTAACCTGCGAAACTACTTTTCCGTGATTTATAAAAAGAGCGGTCAAAGGAATTAACGTATTTTTCATCCAAAAAGGATAATCTACCTCTTTTTTAAATACGAAAAGCATTCCCGAATTTTCAGGAAGACTTTTAACATACATTAGCCCCCTTTCTTTCTCTTTCAAAGTCCTTGCAACCGAAACGCTATACTTCGTTCTGCCGATTTTGACGACGCCTAAATTTTCTTTAATTTTAGAAATGCTTTTGCCTAAGAAATACTTAAGCCCTAAAGCGACTCCCAGAAAAATTAGACAATAACTTATAATAGCGAAGTAGTTCTTCTTTTTATTCTTACTTTTTATTAGAAAACTCAAGTTTAACATCGCCTCCTTCCAAATAAATTGACGCCTCGTAATTCTTACCGGCTTTCGATACGAATTTTCCGGGGACTTTATTTCCTTTTAGCAGACTTAAGTAATCGGCTTTCTTTAAAGGGCTTGTCCTGTTATAAGGTGTTTCGTAAATGCTGAATTCGCAACCCGAAGCCGTTTTTGACTCCCTGTCCCAAGTTCTTTTCTCGCAATTAACTCCTTTCGGATTTATCACGACTTTCGCCCCGCATAAAGGGCACTTCACGCCTTCCAAATACTCCTTTTCGCTCATACTTCCTCCTTCTTTTTTAACGGTTAGTTTTAATTTTGAAATATCTTCCGAAATAAATCTCTTAATCTCTTCCGTGAATTCTTCATACGAGAGCTTCTTTTCCTCTATCAGTTTTAGCTTTTCTTCCCACTCTGCCGTCGTTGCCGGACTTTTTAAATTATCCGCGACTAAAGAAATGATTTTTCTTCCTTTTTCCGTCGATATCAGAAACTTTTTTTCTCTTCTTAAATATTCTCTTTTAACCAACGTTTCTATAATATTAGCCTGGGTGCCTACCGTCCCTAACCCCTCAGTGTCTTTTAAAATTGCTTTTTGCGCTTTATCTTCTATAAACTTTCCCGCGTTCTGCATAGCTTCAATAAGAGTGGCATCGGTAAATCTTACGGGCGGGACAGTCTTTTTTTCCAAAATATTTAACTCCTTCACCGTAACGCTCATGCCTTTTTCTATATAAGGAACGTTCGGTTCTTTTGAGCTCCGCTGATTTTCAATTCCTTCCTTTTCATTTTGATAAAATACTTTCCAACCCAAATTCTTAATTTGAGTCCCCTGGGCTTTAAATATTTCGCCCGAAACGTCTATTTTTAAAGACGTAACGTAAGTAAGTAATGCAGGATAAAACATACAGGCGTATCTTTTATAAATCTCCAAGAACACGTTTTTTTCTTTTTCTTTAAGCTTATTGATATCCGGCTTAATTAACGTGGGAATTATAGCGTGATGAGCAGAAATCTTGGAATCGTCGAATTGATAGACTTTATTAACCGGATAATCAACTTTAAAAGGAGCGTTCTTTAAGATAATTTCCGCTTCTTTAAGTTGACTCTCGGGTAAATATTCGCAGTCGGTCCTTGGGTAAGTCGTAAATTTATAAGTTTCGTAAAGCGCCTGAGCAATATCCAAAACTTCCTGAGCCGAATATCCAAACTTATTATTAATAAATTTCTGCAGGCTCGATAAGGAAAATAGTCTCGGCGGCAACGTCTTTTTCTCTTCCTTCTTAGAATCTTTAACTATCCCCTGAGCCGCTTTAGAGAGCTTTTCTTTAACGGCTTCTACTACCTTCCTGTCGTAAACCTTATCTTCTTTATCCCATAAAGCCTTAAAATCCGTCTCTTTATAAAAAAATCCTTCCAATTCGAAATAGACTTTAGATTTAAAGTTCTCAATCTCTAAATCCCTGTCCACCACGAATTTTAAAGTAGGCGTCTGAACCCTTCCTATCGAATTAACGTTTCCGTAGCTTGAGTAAAGTCTCGTGTAATTCATTCCCACCAACCAGTCCGCAATCTGCCTTGCGTATGCAGAATAATACATGCTCAGCGTTTTATTGCCGTCTAAGAGTTCCGATAAGCCTTTCTTTATACTTGTCTCATCCAAAGCATGCAGCCAAAGCCTTTTAACCTTTCCCTTATATCCTTCTTTTTCCAAAATCTCCCTTGCTATCATTTCTCCTTCGCGGTCAGAATCCGTCGCTATGACCACTTCGGTTTCTTTTTTGAGAAGTTCTTTTATTACCTTATACTGACGCGCCGTTTTTTTAGCCGTTGTTTTTATAAATTTAGAAGGTATAACGGGAATTTCCGCCCAGCTTTTATACTTTTCGTCGTAATAATCCGGCGGCACTAAATTAAGAAGATGACCGTAGCACCAGGTAACTCTAACCCCGTTTTTCTCCATAAATCCGTCTTTTCCGCCCGTTATTCCCAATACCTTTCCTATGTCTTTCGCTTGCGCCGGTTTTTCGCAAATATAAAGCATTTATGCCTCCTTAGGTTTAGTAAATTCATCGATTAAACTTTCCAAATCAGTTTCCCTGTCTATGCTTTGAAAAAGATATCTCTCTCCGCCGGTCGTGAAAACTTCGAAGTCGTAAATTTTCAAAATCTTTTCGTAAATTCCGTCGTAAATTTTGTAATCGGCAAACTTATCAGACGGAATTATAATCTTATTAAAAAGATTTGATATCTTTAAATCGCCGTTTTCAATTTCAAGAAAATTAAATTTATACCTCCAAAATTCTTTTAAGAACGGCGAAAAACATAAAACAAGCGTCACAAAAAAACCTATTAAATAAATCCCGAAATCTTTAGTTAGATACCTGTCGAAAATAAAGTAAAATGCCGTAAAAATAATTAAGCTTACAAACCCCGACATTATCAAAGCTTTTTTTGAATGCCTTATAATCATACTTCCTCCATGACGTAATTTCCGTCGTATCCCGTTATTTTTTTAATTTCTTTTATTTCCCTTTTTCCTTCTTTATTCCTCGCCAAATAAATCACAAAATTAATAGTATCCGCTATAAACTTCTTAATAGCCTCGTACGGCCATCCTATCTGCGCCTGGAGCACTAAAGTTTCAAGCCTTATCAAAGCTTCTCTTGCAGAATTTGCATGAATCGTAGAACCTCCGGAATGACCCGTATTAAGAGCCGACAATAAATCGTAAGCGGAAGCGTCCCTAACCTCTCCTAAAATTATCTTATCCGGCCTAAGCCTTAGCGAAAGCTTCACCAAATCTCTTTGCGTAACGTGCGTTTCTCCAGTCAGTTTCGCTTCCAATCTCACCACGTTCGGAGCTTCTATCCTTAATTCTTTTGTATCTTCTATAACCACGATCCTGTCCGTCTTATCTATTTTTTTTAAAAGAGCGTTAAACACGGTAGTTTTTCCGGAGCTCGTTCCTCCGGCTATTAAAAAATTACTCTTACCCGTAACGATACTTTCAAGCGTCCTTATAACTTCCCCTTTAAGTCCGTAGTCCTCTATGTCCGGATTAAACTTTGAAAACTTCCTGATAGATAAGCAAGGGTAGTCGGACACGGGGGGGATAGCGCCCGCCACCCTCGAACCATCCTCAAGGCGAGCCTCTAAGATAGGATTTTTTTCCGTTAGTTCAAGATTAACCGCCCTGGCGAGAAGTTCCATTGACGCCAAAAGCATATCCTGCGAAATAACAACATCCGCTTTTTTAAGAACCCCTCTTTCTTCCACCCAGATATTATCCGGAGAATTAATCATAATCTCCTGGACGTCGTCTTTCGCAAGAATTTCTTCTAACGAACTAAGCGTATCTTTTAAAATTTCATAAGGAGTTATCATAATTTACTATATTCTTTATGGTAATAATAAAATATTACCATAAAGAATATCTTAAGTCAAAGTTTTTTAACAAAATAATTTATTCCGAATCTAAATTTAATTTTTATTTTCCAACTTCAAATTAAAATTCTAAATCTAATAATCATTTAAGCCCCTCTAATTTTTTTTGAATGCTTTCATACCTAATCAAAAAATCACCGCCCTTAAAACTCAAATTAGAAGTTTTTCAAAAATCATAATCGCACTTTATATACAAAATTTAATCTTGCCCTCTAAATTTAATTATTATGTCCTTATCCAAAATTAATTGAATTTTATATTCCACTATTCAGCTATCCATTTCATATTCAGCCCTTCACCTTAATATTTAGTCATTCATAAAAATCATTACTCG
Source organism: bacterium (assembly GCA_021828445.1). Taxonomy (GTDB): domain Bacteria; phylum SZUA-79; class SZUA-79; order Acidulodesulfobacterales; family Acidulodesulfobacteraceae; genus Acidulodesulfobacterium_A. The sequence continues at coordinate 16,478 of JAJZJD010000005.1, read as the reverse complement.
AAAGAGTAATGCAAGATAAGGCGCTACCGCTTTAGGGGGCAAGCCCCCTTGAAACTCCGTTAATGACTTTCTTATGACATATACCAAAAATGGTATATAGAAAAGTAAAGGCGGGAAATTTAGGGATATAAAACGGTAGAACCTATTCATTTTAAGCCTTAAAAGAGGTATCTATTTTTGCGTTCCAATATTTTATTAAATTTTTATTTATAATTAATTCCAATATATTTTACTAATGTAATTCTATAATTATTTTAAAAATAATTTAATTGTATTCTAATTGCATTTAAATTTATTTTACATTTGAAATTAAATTACTTTTAAATTATCCTATTTACAAATTACAATTTATATGATATATAAAATAATATAGATTATAAATATGAAATTAAATTAATATAACATTGAATATTTTAATAAACATAATATTAAAATACTAATAATATTTAAGAGGTAAATTCAGATGAAAAAAAATGGAATTAACGAAGAATTAAGCATTGAAGAAAAGAAAAAAATTCTATTATCGGCGATAGAATCCTCTCAGCCGGCAAAGAAAAAAGAAGCTCTCTTAGAACCTTTTATTCCGGAAATAAAATTAATGCTCGAAAAGAAAATGCCTTTAAGCTCGCAATTAAAAGCCCTAAATTCTATCGGAATAAAAATTACGTATAAGACGTATAAAAGTTTTTTGGACTCGCTCACGGAAACTAAACCAGTTGCGCCGGAAGTCAAAAAAGACGTAAAAGAACCGGCAGGAAAAATAACTATCGTCTTAAACGACAAAGGCGAGGTGAAGACTTACGCCGTTAAAGACGCAATCAAGAAGCTCGGTTTTGCCTGGGATAAGGACCGCAAGGGGTGGAAAAAAGAGTTGAGCCAGGAAGAACTGGAAAAGGTTAAGGAACTCAAAGTAGGGTATGATATAATATAAGATTATGGAAACTCTAGTAACGCTATTAAAAAATAATATAATTTAAGAGGTATCTAAAAAATGTCCGTAAGCGAAAATACGGGTTTAAAACTGCTTAAAATAGATGAAATCAATAAAGAAATATCTCTTTATAAATCGCAAGACAAAAATCTTATAAATAAGCTTAAAGACTTTTACAGAATTTCTTCAGTTTATTCAACGAATGCTATTGAAGGCAATACGCTAACCGAAAGCGAAACTAAAGTTATAGTCGAAAACGGTATAACGATAGGCGGAAAAACTCTCAAAGAACATCTTGAAGCCATAAATTCCGCTAAGGCTTATGATTTTATATTCACTCTTTTAAATACCGATAAAATTACCGAAAATGATATTCTTCATATACATAAATTAGTCCTTTCGGGAATAGACGACGAAAATGCCGGTAAATACAGGCAGGAGGTTGTTTTTATATCAGGTACTGAATATGCGCCGCCGCATTATGAAAAAGTTCCGGAACTAATGAAAGCTTTTGTTGAAAAATTAAATAAACAAGGCCATGAACAACCGATAATTAAAGCGGCGGATATGCATGCCGAATTCGAGTCTATCCATCCTTTTATAGACGGCAACGGCAGGGCGGGAAGATTTATAGCAAGTTTGCAGCTGATAAGAAACGCTTATCCGCCTTTTATGGTATATCCTATAAAAAGGCTTGATTATATAAACAGTTTAAGAGCATATAACATTAAAAACGATATTAATGAAATAAGGAATTTTATGGTAGATAATATTTACGAAACGATAAAAGCTTTAAAAAGATTTTTTGACAATTCAGTTGATAAAAGCGAAGGTATCGTAAACACTCAGGGTAATGAACATTCCGTTTAGCATAAAGCATACGGCTTTATAAGCGCTAAACTCCATATTTTTACTAAAGACCTAAAACGCAGACAGAATAACAGCAAAGGCTGGGACAGGTAGCCGGTCTTTAAGCTTTTGGTTCTTATCAATAAAAAAGCCCGCACGAAGCGGGCTTTTCGGTCTTTGGTCTTTAGCTTCTGGTATTAATTAATTCCCCGTCGTAAATCTCCAGACGTAGTTCTTTGCGAGATGCTGCTTTAAATTTCCCATAATTCCGGTAGTAAGTTCCGTCGTGTATTCGGTATTCGGTCTAAGGGGTTCGAGCGGAGTAAATGTTGCGATGTAACTGGTTAAGGAATTCGGGTTGTAGTAAACCTTGCCCTGCACTTTATGACCGTCCGGACCGATTAATAAAAACGTGCCGCGGTTAAAAGAAAGAGCGTCCAGCGCTTCGTTAAAAGAAGCTTTCACAACGACATTAGTGCTGACGTCCGCAGCGCCGTTCGCCGGACTTACCGAAAGTATTTTAACCGGATAAAAGACTCCCGCGGGGATAATTCCAAGAACTCTGTCCGGAGCGCATCCGGACATTGCCGGCATAGCGGTAAGGATTAAAGCGAATAGCATTAATAAATAAATCTTTTTCTTTTTCATAATGACCTCCTGGGTTAATTTAAAATAATTTTAACATAATTAATAAAAAAATATCGACCAATATTAGAATGGATATGATTCTTGCATCTTGATAATATTTATATAATATTTATTAAATTTTCTATTATATTCGTCTAACGTAAATTTTAATTTACCGAGTGGCAGATTATCGTTATTCACGACTTCATATGCATCTTCAACTCTTAATCCCGACCACGGAAGATAAGTATCGTTAATTTTACCGTCTATAACGACCGTAGCATGCCTATAAACTAAAAGAATATACATTCCTTTTTTATACTCCTCGCAGAACATTCCTAAAGTCATTCCGGTTTCCTGCAGATATCTTTTTTTAATTCTTTTTAATATTTCAATGCCTGACATTTTATTGAGACAGCTTAAATAATGATTAAAATTTATACCTCTTCTATGTTCCCTTCCGAAATAATTTAAAATTTCATAGGATTCTTCGTAAGATAATTTAAGGGCTATCGCTAAAGCCCTGACGGTGCAATTATTATCGTCCTCAAATTTTCCCTTACCGCCGTCATTTTCTTTGTAGTGTTTCATCTTCCAATCGGAATATTCTTTTTCGATTAATACGGCAGACGAAATGAAAGATTTAACTACCGGTTCGGCATACTTTAGATATCTCCTCAATATTTCCGACACGATAATATTATACTCTTTGTCTTCCGTTTGCAGCGGCCGGTTAGTTTTTTTGTTATAGATTACTATTTCGCCGCCGCTAATTAGCGGTTCCGTCTTAAAAGTCGTTAAAACCTTTTTGATTACATCGCCAGGGAGCATATTAGAAAGTTCAAATTTATCAATAAGCAGTAAATTACTTTTAATATAAGATAAGACTTTTTGATTTAAATCTGACATATATTTAACTCCTTTGAGATTTCAAGCCCGAATATTTTACTAATATAGATTTATTTACAAGTCCAATAATAAGGCATTCGCTATAATTTAATTGCAATATCTCCTCTTTAGATATTTGCGGATTATAGCGATTGACGATATACTCGGCATCGTCCGGATTATTAATATGAAAAAACATTTTTACCTTAAATGAATCCAATATAGATTCCGCCTGTCCATAGATTTTTGCTAAATCATTTATCGATTGAACTGTGGCTATCATTCTGACGTTATCTATCTTTTCCGTAAAATAATCTAAACATACAGGAAATAAAGCTAAATCGTCGATTATTACGGAAATGGGATTTTTAGGCGGATTATATTCTAATTGATGCATTATCCAACCGAATTCGTAGTACAGTAATGCAATTCTTTCCTCTTGATTAATTACCGGCGCGGTGAGATATACAGTAAAATTATCTCCTAAGAAATCAAGATTTTTATGATTGTCATTGAAATCTTTTTTAATGAATATTTTTTGCTTGAATTTTTCCTGCCTGTAACCTGCAGTTTCTTCAAAAAGTTTATCGTCGTCCCTGCCTATAACGATTACAGAATCTTTAAGATTAAAAAGATTAGGCTTAACGAAAAAATCAGTCTTGCCGCTCCGGCAGGAACCTGCGGCAAGAACGTTAGAATCGTCTTTTGTTGATAACGAATGAGTTAAAATTATTTTATCCATGATTAATGTTTTATCTCCTTTAATTCGCGCTTACGTTATAAACGCTTTTATAAACACTAAATTAATTTTTTTTCTCTTAATAAGCTAATATAGTATTCAATGCCTTCTGTTTTTGAATTTGTTTCTAATAATGGTTCAAAGATTTGATACGACACAATATATCTGTCGATATACCATATGCAATAATCGCAATAACAAAAACTATTTTTAAATATATCTTCTTTTTCAAATGCTTTTTCTACTTCTTTTCTTATTTGCTGCTCGTTTTTAGGTATGTTATTGCTTTCAATTGTTTTTTTTATTTCCGTTTTTATTTCTCTTAATCTTTTTGTAATTTGAGTCATTATTTTCTCCAGCTGTTCCGTTATTTTTAATATTGATTTATTCTTTTTAGATTTCAAGCGCCTTTGAAGGTGGTAAGCCGTTTACCACCGCTATATCTTTTTTGATATTTATCTGTTCCCGATGTGAACACTTTCTATGAGTCTTTCTCTTCCTCTTTCTCCTTAATATTCTTCTTCCTGCTCTTTTCGTACACGCCGTTCATAAATCCCTTGCTTTCCGTTTCGAATATCTCCATATTCGCTTTAATTAGTTTTTGTATGTTATCATCCGACAAAGATTTAATTTTATCGGCGTTAAATCCTATTTCAAGGCGCAAAAGCCTGTCTATTAGGGAGTGGCTCTGAAGAGTGTAGTTCGTATTCTGCATAAGAATTGCCACTAATCTTTTTTCCAAAGCCTGCGTAAGTTTATTGATATTTTCGTCCATAGCTTCCGAAATGACTTCTTTGATTTTATCTTTCAAAAATTCGCCCTGCGAATCGACGAAAAACTTTTCAAGACCTTTATTTATCGCCTGTCTTATAGTCTCAGCCTGCGAAAGGTCGTTTTGCAGCGCAATGGATTTAATTTCTTTGTCTAATGCCGGCTCGACCGAGACTTTCAATATAACGCTTTTAGTTAATTTTGGCATAATCATCACCTCTTTAATGTTAGTATTTATCTACTTTAAACTCACTTTCCACACCTAAATCTTATCTTTATCTTTAAACCGACCCTATTTTATACACCTATTAAATGTCAGTCATTACGGAGTTTCAAGGGGCATTAATGCCCGAAAGCGGGAGCGTGTTATCTTGCATTACTCCGTAATGACTTTATAAATGACGGAATTCTTAGGCCATAGGGGACAAAATTTTGATTCAAATTACAAAACATCTTCCTGGTCTGCCTCCCCCTCAACTTCAGATTCCTTTTCTTCACTTTGGCCGCCGAAAAAATCTACTTTATGAGCGATAATATTTACCTGAAGGCGCTCTTCCTTGTCTTTGTTTTCGTATTTTGACACTTTAAGGGCGCCTTCCACGAAAACCTGCATGCCTGCTTTTAGATAGACTTTTAAAGTTTCGGCAAGTTTATCGAAGCAAACAACGTTGAACCATTCCGTAACTTTCTTGTCCTTCACTTTCGAATTTACCGCCACCGAAAACTTAAGGACGGCAATATCTTCTTTTTTGTAACTGAATTCGGGCTCTTTCCCGATGTTCCCGATTAACTGAACTCTGTTCATGCTCATAATTTAGTCTCCTTTTGTTAATAAGTTTAATTTCTTTTCCACTATGAAAAACTCTTTATTGATAGTCTTAGAAAGCGTTAAGACCGTTTGATACAGTCCGTCGATACTTTCTTTAAGCTCCGGATCGGACTTTGTCAGTTCCTTTAATTTTTTATTAATAAGTTCCTTTTCGAATAAAACCGAGTCTGCGCTAATAATCTTAATTTCTCCTATCGTCCTTAAATGCTGGACGAATACCGGAAGAGCGGCGGGGGAGATAAAATTAAACAAAGGGTCTTTGCTTTTTAGTTCGTCTAAAGCTTTCTGATTTTGGATAAAAATGTAGCCTTTATTAAATTTTATAAGTTCGTCGATATCATTTTTCACGTCGTAGTATTTCATGCATACCTCCTAAACACTGTTTACTTTATTTCAAAAATCTTTTTAAAGCCCGTTTTAAGGCTTTCCGTTATCCTTTGAAATGAATCGCCTAAGCTTAATACTTTATCCTGCTTAATTTCAAAAACTCTGTTAATAGCCGCTTCTTTCATATCCTGAAGGGTATTTTTCGTAACCCTGACAGGCGAGCGTCTCTTACTTCTTCCTGCGCATACGACGTGGGCATGAAAGTGCGACGTATTCTCGTGAATAACGAAAGCGTAAGTGAGCTTTCCGTAACGCTTTTCAAGTTCCTTCATAGCCTCATTCACTACGCTTTTAAGTTCGTCTCTACTTAGCCTGTCCTCAGGGCTTATGATAAACTTATAGTACTTCTTGCCGGCTCTATTCACCTGCCTTATGAAGTCTTTTTCAGGGATAGTGCCGTTCTCCGTCATAAGTTCCCTTTTCTCCGTGTTCTTTTCCCTGTGCTGGATATAGTGAACATGGTTCGCAAGATTGTTCGTCGCAAAACCTGCCTTTATTACTACTTTCGCAGAATTCCACTGAGGCATGTTCTTAACGGAGCGTCCCTTCGTTACCGAAGTCTTCGGCTCGTTCCTCTTGGGTCTTTTCGTATGTAAAGGCACGTTAATTAACGGCTTCCGAAATTTAGACATCTATATAATCCTTAACATTGTTTATTAAACAATTTATTACGTTATAGATATTTTTCGATCCGTCTATACCTAATAGAATAAGCGAATCTTTCTCTCCTAATTGAATCTTAAATCCGTAACTGCCTTCATTAAACTTCTCAATAAGTTCTTTAACGTCTTTCGGCTCAATAATCACTGCGTAGCCTTCTTCCGTCTCATAGACGGGTCTGTTCTGCAAATCTATCATATTACCCTCTTCATCGACGAAACTCTCCGGAGAAACTTCTACCGGCTCTTCGCCTTCTTCAAGCTCTTCTTTCGGCATGCCGGAATAAACAGGGTAGTCGGCCTCGGTATTTAGGACTTCTTCAGGTTCTACTTTGAAAGATTTCAAATCCGCCTTCGGTTTTTGGTCTTCGGTCTTTTGCACCGGAGCAGGGGTCTTCGGTTTTTGGTCTTCTTCCGGTTCCTGGTATTCTATATTTGGGTTTTCACTAAAACCTAAGCCTTCAGGTTCCTGGTCTTCCGCCTTTGGTTCTTCCGAAAAAATACCGCTATTACTAATAGTAATATTTTCCTCATTAACCTCTTGATTTTGTTCGGTATTTTTATCAAAAGTATTACTGTCCGTAAGGTAAACACTGTTTACCTTATTTTCCGTCATACTTTTATCATTTAAGTCATCGTTATTATTACTATTTTCCTCTTTTTTCTGCAATTTTGGTCTCGTAAATTTCGTATAAGCTTCTCCGTTTTTTATCTTTTCTTTATCTTCGTCCGGAAGCTCCAAAAGAGACAACATCTCAATGACGTGCTGCTTAGTCCTTCCTGCCAAAGACGCAATCTCGTCTAAAGTCTTTCCGGAATCCCTTAAATCTTTAAAAGCATTTGAAAGGTCTAAAGGATTTAAATCTTCCCTTTGCGTGTTTTCGATTAATTGAATTTCCTTATCGTTATCCGTATCTTCCAAAATACACGCCGGAATTTCCTTAAGTCCCGCTTCCTGCGAAGCCAAATAACGTCTTTCTCCAGCCACTACCTTATACTCGTCCCCAATTTTCTTAACGAGTATAGGCTGCAAGACTCCTTTTTCCCTGATAGAATCCGCAAGACTCTTAATGGTCTCCGGATTAAATACCGTCCTGATTTGTTTTTTGACGAATACATCGTCGATTTTAATGTTTTTGATTTTCATAATAATTACTCCTTAAAATAAAATTAAATTGATAAATAGTTTTATGGATTATAGTTAATATAAAAAGTCATATAATTATTAATGTTTTACTGTTTAATTTTATAAATAATATTCTTGTTTATTAACCCGTTTTCCTTTTTTGAAGACGGCGTACTTATTATTAAAATAATACAAAGAACCCCAAATAATATTAGCAATCCAAAAGTAACTGCTAAAGGATCGAAAAAAACTGGATGTTTAGATTTAAACAATTCAAGTTTATTTTGAATTCTTCCGCCGGTTTTAGTAGCCCAGAATTTCTTCCAAATAAAATGAAATAGATTTATTAAAATAACCCATACAATTATGAATATTTTAATAATAAAATAATAAGCTGCGATCATCAGATATCCGAAAATATAAGACGCAATAAAGATAGCGAGTAATAATTCTGTTGCTGTAGAAATCTGCATGCCGCTTATAGAACTAATAGCTTGAGAAACGTTAGCGCTTCCGTTTGCATTTTGGCCTAATATCCAAAGAAACAAGCCTGATTGAATAATAAAAGCACAGATAATAAAGAATGTTAAAAGGCTTTTATTGTAATGTGCCCTGCCGTATTTATCTATCATCTCGCCATACTCATCAAAATTTATATACATAAAGATTCTCCTTTAAAAAATTTATCTATATACGTATGCGCAATTATTTAGTATAGTCTGCGCCGATTCTTCGCCGTACTGCGACTTTAATTGTTCGTAATCTTTAGCGAAAACTACGACTTTTACGCCAATACTAAGACCTTGCTTAATAAGCTTCATCAGCATTTCATTATCGATAACTTCATTTTCCATTCCCAATACAAGAACGGAAGATTTGTCGGTATTGCAAAGCACAAGAACGTGCTTATTTACTGAAACTGCATTAAAATTAATCTGTGACATGATAGCCTCCTGATTTAAGTAATTTTTCTGTTTCTTCTAATTCATAAATTTTTGAAGCGGGATCACATGCAAAATATTCTGTTAAGTGCAATATCCCTTGAGCGATTAAAATTAAATCGAATATTTCTTTAGCTTCGTCCCGATAAAAAGGAGCTTCGTCATCGTCGTAATTAGCTAATAAGACCCAGTTGTATTTTAAGTTGTACGATAAACGCCCGCTTAATTCGACAGCGTCGTAAAAATCTTCGTTATTAAGGAATAATTTAGCCATATTAATTAATTCTGTCGGATTAAAGCCGATTGTAATTCCGAAATAATCGTTTATAAAATCTTTTTTGGCTAAAATAGCTTGCTCTTTATTATTTATGAAGTCTAAAATTAATTTTTTATCCATGATATTTCCTATTTACAGTATTTCTTTTTAAGTCCGTTTATAATATCTTTGAGCGTTTCTTCTTTCTGCGCCCAGATGCTGAAAGCCTGTCCGCCAATGTTTTTTAGGCGGATATTCTGCGTCTTGGAATTAAATTCTTTGATTAATGAATCAATATCAGGTTCTTGGTTTTCCGGTTCCTGGTCTTCTTCGTTACTAAACGGCTCTTCGTCTTCGGTATCCGGTTCCTGGTCTTCCGCCTTTGGTTCTTCTCCTAAGTCGTCTTCCGCATGTTCTTGGTCGTTAGATTCTGGGTTTTGGCCGTAGAAGTCGTCTATTAAGGCTTTGGTAGTTTCGCCTGGCATTAGGTTTCTTATCTTTTCGTATTCGGCGGTTTCCGGTCTTTGGTCTTCGTCTGATTTTTCCGAAACGGGTTCTTGGTTTTCCGGTTCCTGGTCGTTTTCTTTTCTTAATTTCTTAATATCTTCCCTTGAAAAATTATCGGGGTTTTTTAGGACCTCTTTTTGGGTTTTTTTATCGAGTTTTGATATTTCAAGCGCCTTTGAGGGTGGTAAACCGTTTACCACCGATATATCTTTTTTGATATAGTCGGGCAGTTCTAAAAGTTGGAGCATTTGAACTATATGGGCATGCGACTTCCCGATTTTTTTAGCTATATCCCTTAAGGACAGTCCGTATTTATCCTGCAGCATTTTATAGCCTTCCGCAAGTTCTAAAGGCGGGACGTCTTCCCTGTGAAGATTTTCGATAATCTGGACGAGTTCGATTTGAGAGTCCTCTATTTCGCGCACTATTACCTGAGCTTTGGTTTCGCCTAAGAGTTTTAAGGCTCTTAATCTTCTTTCTCCGGCGATTAATAGGAAGTCTTCGCCGTCTAATTTTTTGACCGTAAGGGGACTGATAAGACCAACTTCTTTGATAGAATCCGCAAGTTCCTTAATGGATTCTTCGGAAAAGGTTTTTCTGACCTGCGGGTCGATTTTGATTCTTTCTATTTCTAAGAATCTTGCGCCTGGGATGTCCCTTTTTAAGATTTTGTCTTTGATTTCTTCTAAAGGATTAAATGAATTTTCAAATTTGTGTTTCGCCATGATTTTACTCCTATTTTAAATTTAATATTTCCATTGCCAGATCGCCGTAGTCGATAGAGCCTTTTGAATTCTGGTCGTATAAGTCTATCGCTTTTCCGGTAAAAGGAGCTTCCTGTAATTTGGAATCTATTCTTATTCCGGTTGAAAAAAGCTTATCTTTGCCTACGGTTTCTATTAATTTTTTAATGAAGTGGGATGTGATAGAGCGCCTTTCGTCGATATTGGTGACTAAGATTTTAAAATCTAATAAGTTGTCATTGGCAGACTCTATCGTCGATAAAATATCTTTAAGGCCGTATAAAGAATAATAATCTCCGGACTTAAGAGGAATAACGGCAAAATCTCCTGCGGTAAGTGCATTAATCGATAAATAATTTAAGACGGGCGGACAGTCGATTAAAACAAATTCGTGAGTTTCTTTTTTAAGAATATTTTTTACGTAATCGTTTTCCAAGTCCTTAAACGATAATTCCTTTGACGAAGGCATTACGCTCAAATATTGTGAAAAATCAATCTTAACGAATGCTCTTTCCTGGGGCTTAAGTCCTAATCCTATGGTCGCATTCGCTTGCGGGTCTAAATCGATTAAAAGCGTTTTATGCTCCATTTTAGCAAGCCTTGAAGCAAGATTAACGGCGGTGGTGGTCTTTCCTACGCCGCCTTTTTGGTTGATGACAGGTATAATCATAACTACCTCTTTTTTTTTAATTTTGTTATAATTGCTTATACTTAAATAGGTTTAATATTCTTTATGGTAATATTTTATTATTACCATAAAGAATACATCCTAAAAAACAGTTTGTCAAGTATTTTTTTAATTTATTTTAGGGGGTATAGTTATGACAAGGCCTTATACCGGAAAAACATTAGACGAGAAAGCTTTTGGGGAACTATTAAAAGAATACAGGCTTAAAAACGGATACACGATGAAAGAACTTGGGAAAATCATAGGAATAACCCAAAGTTCTTTAAGTAAATTTGAATCCGGCAAAATGCAGATATCCGCAAAAAGAATGATATATATAGCGGAAAAATTAAATTTCAAAGATAAAATAATAGATCCTTTAAATTTTTCGGACATAAAAAAACAGGCGGCAAAAATTTTAAGAATACCGATTTTAGATTCGTATCCCGAAAATGAAAAAGAACTCGAGGAATGCGAACAAAAGGCGAATAAATTCTTATTCTTCGATATATCCTTTTTTCCGTCGGGTAGTTTCTATGCGGCAGAAAATCAGGAGAACCTGTTAGACGCGCAGAAAGGAGAGTATATAATAATAAATTTGAAAGATAAAGATATTAAGGAATTCGATAACGCATTAATTAAAAAAAGCGGCAGATTTTTTATAAGAAAACTTATAGGAGATAAATTTAGCGGCTCGAAAGAATATCCTGATTTCTCAAAAGAAGATGCCGAAATAATCGGGAAAGCAATAATGGCGGTGAAGATTAGGAAGTTATAGTCTTTCCTCGTTTTATTTATTTTCCGGTTTTGTAAGATTTCCAAGCAAGATACCAGAATATTGGCAAGGAAATTGGCCAAACGGGAACTATTAATCCAAGCGTGAAGAGTATTATTACTTTAAAAGTAAATGTTCCGGCCTTGGTTTCGACTGCAGGGTCTTGATCTAAAATTTTTTTCTTTCCCTGATTAAATTCTTCTTCGGATATTAATCCTTTTTCTTTTAAATCCGCAAGTTTTGTAATTTCGTCATATTGGTTCATAATAATACCTCAGTAAGATTAAGAATTATTTCATCTGCGGCGGCTTTGGCACTTTAAATATATTTTGTCTCATATAACCGTTTCTCGCATTTGCGCAGTTTGCGAGTCGTTTCGCGGCAGTTCTATTTTCCGGTTCTTGATTTTGCCAGCCAGGATAATTTTTATTACAGAAAGTATAAACTTTTAATGCTTGTTTTTTATGCTTCGAATAATATTGATAACTATGATAAGACGGCGAATGCTTTGCGCAGCCGGAAAAAAATACGACTGCAAAAGAAATTCCTAATCCTATAAGGCCTAATTTTTTAAACATATAAACCTCTAAAATTAATATTAGCGTTATTAATGAATGTTTTTGAAATACTCGGTTAATAATTTTATATTATTCAATATTTCTTGATTATTTGCAATTAAAAATTTATCGTCGAATTTATCCGCAGCATCCGTCTTATAAAAAATAGGGTCATCCGTATTAATATACCAATAACTATCCTTAATTAAATCTTTACGGTCGAAAATTTTATTGACGGATACGAAATACCATGTATTAAATTGCAATTTACCGTTAGATATAACAAGAAAAACTGGAATAGAATACTGTTCTTCCAAATTAATAAAAGGGTCGATATCCTTTTTATTTATCCCGAATTTATTATTTTTATTTATCGAATAATTTTTAACGTCCACAAACACCTTAAATATTCTGTCTAAAATTAAAATCAAATCCGGTCTTTTGGCCCTGCTATAACTCAAAGCCCTGCACATCGTATTTTTATTATTATCGATATAAAAAAACGCTTTATTATTATTATTTAAATACTCGATAAACTTATATTCCGCATACTTTCCTTTAACTTGATTAAAAATATTATCGTTATTTTTGTTATTTTCGGATATTATTTCGCCTATTAAATTCAAAAAATCAATGGAATCTATCGATTTATAAATTTTTTCTAAAATACCGGTATTATACTTATCGCAATTATCGTTATTTTCAATGGAAGTTTTAACGTCTCTGGCGGCGGTTTTTATAATATTCACGCTGCTTTTAATTTCCGCAGGACTTAAATTGCAATTTTGAGCGTCTAATCCGAAATCCAAAGAAAATATGCTATTAAATTCCTCATATTTATTCCTTATATTAAAATCTATATGCTCGTCGGAGAAGGCAAATTTAATAAATTCAAACCATGGCACATAATGATTTTTGATAAGTTCATCATCAATTTCTTTTATATCGCTAATTGCTTTATCGCATTCTTCTTTTGCGCCGGATAAATAATATTCGAGATATTCTAAATTAAAGTAAGTTTCGTAAAGAGTTTTAATATGGTTTTCGGACATATATATATTAAGTTTAAGTTATTTTATTACCCTTAATCCCCGTTTTTTCATTTCTTCTTCTAACTTGCTTTTTTTCTTTTTTTTGCCAAAAAATCGTCATAAGCTCCCTTAAGGCATAAGTCAACTCCGCAAATAAGAGTCTCATCTCCGGATTCGTAAATATCCTTAAGGATTAATATTTTTTTATTTATATCGGGATTTTCCGACATAAAATTCTTATCCTTATCCTCTTTAATATTAGCAGACTCAGATATATTGCTAACTGTATCATAAAACAACATATTAATATCAAATATCGATAAATTAAAACTTTTAATTAATTTATGGATATCATATAAAGAAAATGGCGTTTTACCTGCTAAATAATAATCAAGAGATCTTGTTTTAACTTTTAATTTATTCGCTATTTCAAGATTAGTAATTTTTCTACCAAACCTTTTACTTAACTCCTTTTTTAAAACCTTAATTCTTTTACCAAATTCAATATTAAAACGAATCTCTTTTTCGCTTTTTTCTTTTAATTTTTTAGTCATAGTTTAATTTTATATAAAATGCTGAATATTACAACGAATTAATAATTCGTTTTTTTCTTGACAATATTTTTTTTTATTATATAATACGAATTATAGGTTCGTATTTAAAACATAAAAAGAAAAATAAATAAATGAAAGAACACCCGTTAAATACTTATAAAAAAGAAAATAAATTAACTATAGCGCAATTGGCTTTTAAATTGAATTTATCGCCACGTACGCTTGACTATTATTTAGCATTTAAAAAATATCCTTCCCGTAATACAGCTCAAAAAATATCAAAATTAACCGGCATACCGGTAATAGACCTTTTATATCCGGAGGAACGCAATGGAAACTCTTGAAAAAGAGATTAAAACGCCCTTTTTAAACGCCCATCAAGGGGCGCAGTATTTAAATATCTCATACACGTATTTTTGCCAGTTACTACGTGAGAGAAAAATCAAGCACTATAAAGCCGGCGGGAAAATCCTAATCAAAATAGGTGACATCGAAGAATACCTCGAAAGTATCGCCGTTAATCCCGAACCGAAAGCAGATACAAAAAGATACTATAAAACTAAATATAAGCTTCCGGATAACAAATATGACGTTTCCGACGTTAAAAAATTTTTAAATATAAAAGACTAAATAGAGGTTAAAAATGGAAACTCTTGAACTCAAAACCAACGAAGTATTTCTTCTTACTAAAGACGACCTTAAATTTCTAATAATGGATTTGTCCGTTAATAAGAAATATTTAACTTTGTCCGAAGCGGCTAAATACTTACATACTTCCGAAAGAAATTTAAGAAGTCTTATAAAACGAAATGCTATTCCGTTTTATAAGCCTGACGGAAAAATATTTTTTAAAGTTTCTGAACTTGATAAATATATCGAAAACAATAAAGTCGAATCGCTTTCGGAATTAATCCAGAAAGCGACAAATAAAGGAAAATAAATCATGCCTCAGCATAAAAATAAAACTCTAAGAAATTCTCGTAAATACCAAAAATATTATTACTACGCTCATAAAATTAAATCGCGTAATCCTTCACACAGACCTGTTAGTTTAGACGAGGACGGCGATCCTGCGACGAGAAATCAAAGAATAAAAGAATGGATAAATAAAATAAACGAAAAAATTAAAAATCGTTAAAAGTAAGAAATGAGGGAATTATGGAAAAAAGAAATTATTGGTTGAAACTAAAAGAAGATTTTTTTTCGCAGCCTTATATTAAAAAATTGCGGAAAATAGCGGGCGGCGATACTTATACGATAATCTACCAAAAGATTTTACTGCTTTCCGTTAAGACTAACGGATATATAATTTTTCAAGGTATTGAAAAAACGTTAGCGGAAGAATTGGCTCTAATTTTAGACGAGGACGTCGATAACGTTACGGTGACCCTTGAGTTTATGAAAGCAAATAAGCTCATCGAACAAACGGAGAACGAAGGCGGCAATGAATATCTCCTGCCCGATATGCTGTCCTTAATCGGATCGGAATCGGAAAGCGCCAAGTGGGTAAGAGCTTACAGGGATAGGAAAAAACAGGATTTGTTATCTTCATCTAATAATCAAACCTTACAATGTAAGGGTGATGTAATGGAGTGTAAGGAAAATGTAATTATAGATATAGATAAAGATATAGATATAGATAAAGATATAGATATAGATAAAGAAAAAGAAATATATAAAGAAAAAGAAAAAACGAACACCCCCCCATTCCCCCAAAAGGGGGAATCTCCTCTTATTTTTAAAAATGCTTTAGAAATTCTTGATTATTTAAATCTTAAAACGAATAAAAACTTCAGCGCTAAAAATAAGAATAATATTCAAAACATATCGGGAAGATTGAAAGACGGCTTTACGGTAGAACAGCTTAAAACCGTGATAGATAAAAAAACTGCAGAATGGCTTAACGACGAGAATATGAACCAATATTTAAATCCTACGACGCTATTTAGACCGAAGAAATTTGAAATTTATCTTAATGCCAAAAGTAAGATTCCAAAGCCCGAAGAGGATAATTCTAAATATAAAAACATTAAAACTACCCATATCGATAACGTGACCGGCGAAGTATGGGTGACAGGAGGTTAACATGGAACAGCCTATTGAAATTAAAGAAATAATTAAAAATTTTAAGGTTATTGAAGAACAAAATGAAACCGACGCCGAGAAATTGAGTCGTTTTAAGTCAGGGTTGGAAAAAAATATCCAGAATATTCTTTCTAAAATCGGTGTCCCAAAGAGGTTTTTATCGCCTAAGAGTAATGCGCAGAAATTAAATATTAAATCCGGTTACTATTTTCACGGTCCGGTCGGGACAGGAAAAACGGATTTGGCAGTCAGCTTTTTGAAACACGTTATATTAAATTCTGAACCTGCTTACGGATATGACGGGAAATACAGGCTTCAGGATAATATCGGACTGTTTGTATCTGTTCCGATTATGCTTTTAAATATACGCGGAGCTTTTAAGAGCGAAACGGTAGAGGAAATGGATTTGATTAAAAAATACGTTAAGCCGGAAATTTTAGTAATGGACGATCTTGGGACGGAAAAACCTTCGGACTGGGTAATACAGACTTTATACGTAATAATAAATTCAAGATATGAAGAGGATAAGCAGACCGTGATAACGTCAAATTATTCG
>JAJZJD010000070.1 GCA_021828445.1 bacterium | reverse complement strand
TTTCTGAAGTCTATATCGATAATTTAGATTTTAGAAAATTAATCGCTAACTGGGACAGACCTGATACGTTTTTCTATCTCGACCCGCCTTACGTATCCAGATCCCGTAAATCCGGCGGATATATGTTCGAGATGACGGACGAAGACCATAACGATCTTATAGATATTCTTTTAAGCGTTAAGGGCAAATGGCTTTTAAGCGGTTATGACAACGAGATTTATAACGATAGGCTTTCCGGCTTTTATAAGCAGGATTTTAATTGTTTCGCTAATAGTTTGAGATACAGAAATAAAGATAATTGTCCGGCACGGACAGAAACTATATGGGCAAATTACGATTTTAACGGCGAGCAAGAGCAAATTCCGCTCTTTGCGGGGGAGTAAAATTATGAATTATACAGAAACACTTAAAAGAAACTATGCAATAAATGACATAGACCATAAAAAAATAGAAAAATGGAAATGTAAACAATGCCAAAATTTAATTGAAAACGGAATAAACATATCTAAAGAAGAAAAAGAAAAATTTTTCATATATAACAATTGTAAACTGGCAATAAAAGGAAAACATATAACATCTGATAAAACATATTTTTATTATTATCAATTATATAAACTTAAAAGATGCCCGCTTATACCAATTAAAATTAAAAAACCAAAAGAAATAGAAATGACGCATAGCGAATGTGTTGAACGCGTAGCTAACTGGCTCAGGTTACAATCGCAATCTTATTCTCCTTTGAGATGCAAAATAATTTTAAAAGAATATCACGGATATAATCTATCAAAAGAAATCCCTGATATTTTAGGAACCGGAATGAAAAACGATATAAATATAGAATGCAAAATATCAAGGCAAGATTTTTTACATGATAAGAATAAAGACCATAAGCATCCGTTCGGAAATTTTAAGTTTTTTGCATGTCCCGAAGGACTAATAAAACCGGAAGAAATACCAGAAAAATTCGGACTTATTTATATTAACAAAAAAACTTGTAAAATCGTAAAAAAACCGGAATATATAAAAGAGTGCGAAAATACCGCGCCAATGTTGGCGGATTTGTTTCTTAATAGAAAAAACGGCGCTTGGGACGGCAAGGCAATAATTATTTAAAAAAAATAAGGTATAAACATTATGCAAATAAAATATATCGAAGGATTCGCAGGCATAGGCGGTTTCAGATTAGGTTTTGAGCAGGCATGCTCCGAACTTAATATTAAATCTGAATGCGTATTTGCTTTTGAAAAAGATAAATTCGCAAGGCAGACTTATTTTACAAATTTCAGCGAAGAACCTGCGGGCGATATAACTAAAATACCGTCTAAAGATATTCCAGGACGCAAACATAAAGACGACGTTCTTTTCTTTTTCGCAGGATTCCCCTGTCAGCCGTGGTCGGCGGCGGGCAAACAGCAAGGCGTTGACGACGAAAGGAATATGATACCGCAGGTCGTAAGAATTATTTCAGACAAACATCCTGACGTATTTATTCTTGAAAACGTCAAAGGTTTAAAATCTAAGAAATTTAAAGATGTTTACGATCGTTTGATGTGGGATTTAAAGGTTATTTGCGGATATACGGTTTACGAAAGGATTTATAACGCAAACGCTGTAGTACCGCAAAACAGGCAGAGAATATTTATAGTCGGGTTTAAAAATCCGGTAGATTTCGAGTTTCCAGAACTCCCGCCTATTTATCCAGTTTTAAAAGACGTTTTAGAATTTGAGAACGTGCCTGAGAAATATTTTTTAAAAGAAAAGACAATTCAGTGGCTTATTAAGGTTCAAAATAACAAAAAACACGGCTTTGGTTTTAATATCTGCGATTTTGACGGATGTGCTAACACTATTCCTGCAACTTATGGATGTGACGGTTCAGAATGCCTGATACCTAAAATAAGCAGAGTAAATACTATAGCGACGCAATACGGTTCTAACGGCGGAGTAGCTACGCTTATACCTAAACTGAAAAAAATCGGATATGTAAATAAAGACTCTCAAGGACAAAGGATTTATGATATTAACGGTATTGCTGTAACGCAGTCGGCTTTGGGCGGCGGCTGTGGCGCAAAAACAGGCTTATATGCTACTCCTGAAATAAAAATTATTGACGGCATAGAGTATGTAGTCGATTATTCAAAAGTAAGAAAATTAACGCCCCGCGAGTGCGCAAGAGTTATGGGTTTCTCAGACGATTTCAAAATCGTAGTGTCGGACAGTCAGGCTTATAGGCAGTTCGGTAATGCGGTAGTGCCTGAAGTGGTTAAGGAAATAGCAAAAGCGGTTATTAATTTGATTTATTAGATATAAAATTTACTTAAAAATGTCAATTTTAATTGTATAATCGGAGGATTTTTATGAAACTTGCAATAGATATCGGATTTTCAAGCGTTAAAGTTGTAGGCGCCAACGGAATTATGACGAAATTCCCTACCGCAATAGCGGTATATAATAAACCGCAGGTAGAACTCGGCGTTGAGAAGAAAAAACCAAGTTTTTATAATGGAAAATATTATCTTATAGGCGAAGACGCCATAGGCGAGCCGGACGTTAAATACTCTCTCGAGATAGATTTTTTAATAGAATATGCTCCGCTTTTTATATCAAAAGCTATTGAAAAATTAGAAAGATCCGGTTACGGCACGGTAGACGAAATATCTTTAGGACTGCCTATCGAGTATTATCGTAAATATATGCTTCAATTATGGGATAAAGTTAAAGACTTTACCGTAAATAACAGGCGATATTCATTTTTTAGCGATATTATAACCGATAAAGTGGGGACTAAAGTTTTAGCCGTCCATCCTCAAGGCGGAGGAATATTAGTCGATTATATATTAAAAAATAACATTAATACCGCCACGGCAAAAGATAAAGGCTTTATTTTAGATATAGGGTTTAATACCGTAATAGTCGTAGCTTTTGATGAAGGATATACCGGCGTTTCTAATAATTCAAAGCAATATTCAAAGCTGGGCGTTTCAAGGGTTATTAACGATTTAGAGCAGAAAATAGCAAGAGATTACGGTATAGACGATAATACCAAAATTGAAACTACGCAGATTTTAACAAATAAAATCGTTAAAAATTACGGCAAGACTTATGATTTATCAGAATATATTAATGAGGTTATGGCTAATTATATGGAAAGCATAATACTTCGTATTCAAGCCGATTATGAAACTAAATTGCGTCAGGCGGATAAATTAATTATAGCCGGCGGCGGAGCTTACCATATTAAAAATACCCTGCCGGAGAAATATAAAGATTTGGTTTATATTATGGATATGCCTGAGTTTTCTAACGCAAGAGGGTTTTATTTTTTATAATAGACAGTGTTTTAAAAATACGAGGTGAATAGTGGATTCCAACGAAATGGCAAAAGTAGGAAAATGGTTTAAAAATAAGTACAAATCTAACAAATACGGTATTGCGATAAGAGATTTCAAAGCATTGTGCATAATTCATGGAGAGGAAAGGCATAAAGTCGTAGATTCTTATCAGGGACAAAACGGAAATTATTATCTTGTGTATGTAAAAAAGCCGGTCGTTGAAAAAACGAAAAAGGTTCATGGTTTCACATACTTTGACGAGGCGGGATGCTAAACGCTAAAAAAATAATTTAAAAAAATAAGGCATCAGGCAGGACATCAGGCAGGCTTGATTTTCTAATATATAAATTTAATCTAAAGGAGGTGATACAAATGACAAAAGCAGATTTAATCGATGCGATAGCAGATTCCGCAAAACTCAAAAAGTCCGACAGTGCTAATGCTCTTGAAAGCATTATAAGTGCCGTCCAGAACGCTCTTAAAAAAGGCGAAGAAGTCAGACTTGTGGGATTTGGAACGTTCAGCGTTAGGAAAAGAAACGCCAGAACAGGACGCAATCCGATGACCGGCAAATCAATTAAAATTGCGGCAAAAAAAGTTCCGGCTTTTAAAGCGGGCAAAGCTTTTAAAGAGGCAGTAGCCTAAAAGAGAAAGGGTTTGCGGTTATCCCAAAAACCGCAATTATAAAAGGTTTATTTTGATGTATTTGAAACGCACCCCGTTTTCAAATACATCATATAAACCTAAAAATAAAGGAGTAACATTATGCTGAATAGAACAAATATTGCAATTACTATGACGTTTAGAGATAAAAAAGTTTTAAAATTCTTTAAAGAGCGTTGCTCTAATACTAAATTCGACAAGGCTTGGGCGGTGCGTAATATCTTTGAGGACTATTTCGACAGGATAAAAAATAATCCCGATATATTGGCTTTTGAAATAGACGAAACTACTCTGCCGGTTAAATACGGAGCGCATAACGAAAAAGCCGTAATAAAGGTTTGTATTTTTAATACCGATGCGATTAAATTTTTAAAAAATATTACCACTAAAAATGGTCGGGCATTCTTTGTTAAAAACGTAATACTGCTCTACTTTTATAACCGTAAAGCTTATGAAAACCCTGAAGTTTATTTAGGCAAGAATCCTACTTTGCAAAACGATATTACTATCCCAAATCAGAATATCCTTAACGGCGACAGCTCTGACAATGATAATTCAACGGCGATACCTGATATGTCGAGGGTTAAAAAAGAAGATGTTTCAAGGGTTTTAAGCGATTTTTAATTTTTTTAAAAAATATGCTTGACAGCTTTTTTGTTTTTTGAGATACTAAACTTATCTAATGATTTTTTTCGGATTTTTTATCGCTTCTAATGCAGCTTTTTGCTGTCATTGAATATGCTAAAAACCCGACAGTCGGCAATATATTTTATAAGGGATTATATAAAATATTTTAAACCGGCAAACTTCTAATCCCATTCTTTTTCTTTGCGACAAATGTTTTTTTTCACAATTTCGTCGCTCAAAATAATAAATAAAGTTTTAAAATTATATATAGCTTATAGGTATTTTTCCTCTGCTTATAAGCTTCTTTGCAATAATCTGGTTAATTTTTCACTCGAGGAGGTGATGTAACAATGACCGGATTATCTCGCATAAGAACCTACCCACGCATTAGGTTGTTGCAAGGAGAGTTTTGTTTGGAATGTTTTATACATATAAGTATATCGTTTTTGACATTTATTGTCAAGCGGTAAATTCAAAACTTATATTATATTTAACTGACCTTACAATCTCTCCTTGCAACGCCTAAACTCGCCTATTTTAGGTGAGAGTTGGTTGTATGATGAAACAAAGCCCGCACCCGCTT
>JAJZJD010000069.1 GCA_021828445.1 bacterium | reverse complement strand
TAATATTATTGGTCGTTACGATAATCTTGCCGGAATTTTCCGAAGCCGCATGCTCTCCCGGCTTATTATCCTTTCCGCTGTAAATCAACGACGTAACTGTTTTCTTATTAACGGTATCGAATATGTTTATATGAAGCGAATCTACTCTTCCATTCCTGTCGTTTTTTATGGAATAAAGTCCTTCCGCAAATGTTTTTATGGCATATTCAAGCGTAAAAACCATAGATAATTTATACGATAATTCATTTAAGAGGTTGAGTTTCTTATTTGAATTCTCAAGATTCGCAATAATAATATTATTTTCTTCTTGTTTTTTAACAATCGTGTTATTTAAAGCCGTAATGGCCTCTGCAAATTCATAGAATTCGTTTCCTGTTTTCAGATATTTTTCGGTTAAATCTATCTTATTTGGATTTTTAACGTCTATTTTCTTAATATTAAATAATAAATCTTCAAGTGGATAGATAAAAATCCTTTTAAAAATTATATAAACGGATATCAAAGATATAACGATAAAAATTAATATCGTAAAGAGCGGGGCATAATATCTTAACAGCGAAAAATAAAAGAAATGGAAATACTTAATTCTTATTATTAAAAAGCTGAGAGCAATCAAAAATATTATCAGATAGGAAATGGAAAAAAGCGATAAAATTTTGAATTTTAATGTTTTTATATTCATTGTATGATATTTTAATATTTTGAAATTAAAACGGTGTTTTTATATTTAATTATACTCCAAATTTTTATCTTTAAAAATTGCATTTTACTTTTTATTTATGTAGAATTAATTTAAAGGTGAAATTGAAGTATAATTTTAAAATTAAAGGTGTAAAAATGCAGACGAAAAATAAAAAAGAGCCTGTCGGCAAAAAAAAAGATAAAACAAATTATTTTATTAAAACCGTTTTAAATTCGCTTGACCTTTTAGAGGCTTTTAAAGGCGAGAAGCCGGAGCTTGGGGTAAGCGAACTCAGTAAAATTCTCAAACTGCATAAAAATAAAATCTTCAGGCTTCTTGCCACATTAGAATATATGGGATATATAGAACAGGACCCGTTTACAGAAAATTACCGCCTCGGATTAAAAAGCCTCGAGCTCGGTCAGTCTTTCATCCATCATTTAAGGCTCTTGAGTATCGCCAAGCCCATTCTTAAAGAGCTGGTCGATAAATTAAAAGAGTCGGCTTACGTAGGGGTCATAAGGGAAAAAAAGGTTATTTATCTTGATATAGTAGAAGCCGACCAGGTTTTAAAAGTCGCTTCTAGAGTCGGAAATATGCTCCCCGTTTATGCCACGGCTATAGGCAAATCTCAAATAGCTTTCGAACCAAAAGATAGCGTAGAAAAACTTTTACCGGAAAAACTTACTCCTTTTACTAAAAATACTATAACTAATAAGGAAAGTCTTTTTAAAGAATTAGAAAAGATAAAACGGCAGGGATATGCGATAGATAATGAAGAGCTTGATGAAGGCATCATATGCATAGGCGCGCCTTTAAGAGATTACACTACCCATATCATAGGAGGCATATCCATTTCCGCTCCGGTAATAAGAACGACTCCGGAAAAACTTAAAAACGTCATTATCCCCCTTACCATTGAAGCAAGTAACGCTATTTCCGGAAAATTAGGATATGAAATAGGTAAAAAATATTCCGAATAACCTTAATCCCAAATTTGAATTTTCACAATTTTTAGGCTATAATAGGTAATAAAGGCATTAGTTATTTAATAAGTAATAATTTTACTTGCCTGTTGTTTCAGTTTTATTCAAAAATATGCGGAGGGTTAAAAAATGCTTTTAAAAGACGAGAAATCCTTTAGGGAAAAGAGGTCGGAATTAAGGCACAAAATCGTGGACGGGATATACGACAGAATTCCCGTAGATGTCGTAGAGCATTTAGGTAATGCCAACAAAGAATTAATTTTTGCCATAGAAGGCGTTTTTAACGGTTTTGTTAAAAGAATAGACGACAGAATCGCAAAGACGAAAGAACGCAGGTCGAAAACCGGCGGCGGCAATGACAATAATAACGACGAAGAATAATAATGGCAAAACGCTTTTAATTTTAAGGATTTAAAATGTAAATACCTTTAAAGTAAAAGCGTTTTGCAGATAGACAACCTAAAAAGCGCAACCTTTCCTTATTTGCTTTTCGCTTTTGCAGGTTTGCTTTTAGATGTAGAAGCCGATTTTTTAGAAGCGCATGCCATTTTAATCACCTCCGTTACCTTTTATTAATTAAACGGTATATTTAATAATTATCTTTAATAATTTTAATAATTATTAATTGTTAAATAAAGTATACCATAATAAAAATAAAAAAATTAAATTTCGGTAATCATCGGAAAAATAAAAGGATGCCTGTCTATAGTCTTATTTAAATATTTTTTTAAAGCCTTCCTTATGTCGTCCTTGACTTTAACCCAATCGATGCTGTCATGTTTTTGATTTTCTTCTATTACATGCATAACCAATTTATAAAGAACGCTGTTTAGTTCTTTAAAATAATCCTCAAATACAAATCCTTTAGAAACGATATCCGGACCGGAAATTATACCCGACGTCTTGGAATCTACGACGAGTTGGACTATAATCATTCCGTTTTCGGAAAGATGCGCCCGTTCTTTAAGGGTATGAGCGCCGACGTCTCCGATTCCTTTGCCGTCGACGAATATTCTGCCCGCATAAACGTTTTCGCCTGCGAAACACTCTTTGTCCTCAGTAAATACAAGACTGTTGCCGTTTTCAAGGACAAAAACGTCCGAGGGCGCAATACCCGAACTTAGAGCAAGCTTTTTGTGCTGATATAAATGTTTCAATTCGCCGTGAACCGGAACAAAATATTTCGGTTTTACGATATTTATCATAAGTTTAAGTTCTTCTTTGCTTGCATGGCCGGACACGTGTATTTCGGATATGTTTTCGTAATAAACTTCGGCTCCTCTTTTATAAAGGTTGTTTATTATTTTAGATATAGCTTTCTCGTTTCCCGGAATAAATTTTGAAGACATTAAAACGAGGTCGTTAGGCTTGATTTTTACATATTTGTGGTCGTCCACCGAAATTCTGGAAAGCGCCGACATTGCTTCGCCCTGAGTACCGGTAGTCAATATTAAAAGTTCTTCGGGTTTGTAATAGCTTATCGTTTCTTCATCTATTAAAATATCTTCCTGAATTTTTAAATACCCTAATTTTCTTGCAACTTTCGTATATGTCATAAGACTTCTTCCGCTGAATATAACCTTTTTATTAAATTCTGCGGCGAGGGAAAGGAGCTCCGAAATCCTGTGAATATTTGAAGCAAATAAAGCTACTATAATTCTTGCGTTATTATCCCTGAAAATATTCCTGAAGGTCTTTTTTATGTCGTTTTCCGATATCGTGAATCCTTCTTTTTCTATATTGGTAGAATCGGAAAATAAAGCTAAAACTCCGTTGTCTCCATAATGGGCAAGCCTGTTTATATCGGTTACGGCATTTTTTTCGAGGGTCTGGTCAAGCTTGAAATCTCCCGTATGTATTATTGTCCCGACCGGCGTTTTTATGGCAAGGCTTGCTCCATCGATTATCGAGTGGGCTACTCTTATAAATTCGATTTCAAAATCCCCTAATGTAATCGTATTCCCGGTTTTAACGGTAAACAGCGATACTTTGAAAGGCAAATCGTGTTCTTTCAATTTTTCTTCGAGTATCCCGAGAGTAAAAGGAGTGCCGAATATGGGAATATTAAACTCTCTTAGCACATAGGGTATGGCGCCTATATGGTCTTCATGTCCGTGGGTAAGAACGATTCCCTTAATCTTTTTCTTTTTTTCTGGGTCGTATAAATATCTTATGTCGGGAATAACCATATCTATTCCCAGCATATAGTCCTCCGGAAACATAATCCCCGAATCGACTATTATAATATCCTTTTCGGTCTCATAAACCATCATATTGAGACCGATTTCGCCAAGCCCGCCAAGGGGTATTGCTTTTAATGTAGGCATTAATTTATTATTTACTTAATTATGGTTATCTTGATTTCTTTTATTTTTATAATCCCCGTATCCGCAGTTAAAAATTCGTCGCAACCCGCCTTTTTAGCACAAGCAACCTGAAGGGCGTCAGGGGTTCTAACCCCGTATTTCCCCTTTATATATGCTCCAATTTTAGCTATATTTAAATCGATATCTAAAACTTTAAAAAAATTTTTAAAAAGATAGCTATATTTAGCTTCTAAACTGCGGCTATTCATAGAAAGAATAGGAACCAAAACTTCCATTAACGATAAGGAAGATGTAAAAAGAATTAACTCTTTTTTCTGGCATTTTTCGAAATAAGGTAAGATCGACGGGAAAAAACGTTCATTTTTTTCAAGATAATAAATTATTATATTTGAATCTACGAACACATTTAATCCCATTCTTTTCTTATTTTTTCGATATATTTTTTTGGGTAAATTCCTTTAGCTATACCTGCAAATTCAGAAATATCCTTTGGAACTAAAGTTATAATTATTGAATTATCTATCGCATCGATAAGGAGTTCATCTCCTTCTTTAATATTTATTTGATTTCTAATTTTTTTAGGTATAACTATTTGGGCTTTCTTACCTATTTTTAATAATTCAGACATTTTTATCATTTCTCCTACTATAAATTTTATCATCTGATATTTCTTTTTGCAAGAAAATTTTAATAAAATTTTCATATTTTCAATTTTCTAATATCGCGCGGATTTCGTTTTCTATTTTTTCGATTATAATACCGCTGCCGTCGCCTTTTTCGGCTGCGTTCAGCGGCTTTAAAATACCGAGTTCGACGGTTTTACCCGGGTGAATCGTCAGACTGTTTTTACTTAAAATGTTTGCGGTACCTTTGATAACGACGGGAAGAACTGTCATATTGCCCTGCTTAAGAAACATATTAAGCCCGCCCTTTTTAAAGCTCAGCAGTTTTCCGTCCGGCGACCTCGTCCCTTCGGGAAAAATGAGTATAGAGGTTTTGTTCTTTAAGGCTTCCGCCCCTGCTTTAACGCTTTTAAGAGCGCTTCTCAGGTCTTTTCTGTCTATGGGAATGTAGCCCAGCCTTTTCATACTCTGTCCGAGAAAGGGGATTTTAAAGAGGCTTCTTTTGGCGATAAACCTAAAGTCGAGGTCAAGATGCGCGAGAAGAACGAATATGTCGAAATAGCTCTGGTGATTGGAAGTAATAAGAAAGGATTTTGAAGGGTCTAAATTTTCCAAGCCATCAACGGAAACCTTAATACCCAGAAGCTTTAATATTGCTTTTCCCCACAGCCTTGCTATCTTTTGCGAAACATTTGCGCTAAAAAACGAAGTTATAACGGCAAGTATG
>JAJZJD010000068.1 GCA_021828445.1 bacterium | reverse complement strand
TAATTTGGATGCGGTTATGCGTATAACGGCGGAATTCAAAAATGTTTTTTTAACTCTGGAAACCACCGCGGGGCAGGGAAATCAAATAGGATATAAATTAGAGCATATCGCAAAAATAATTAAATTGACCGGATACCCCGAAAGGCTTGGGGTCTGCATAGATACGTGCCATATATTTGCCGCGGGATACGATATAAGAACTTTTGCGGATTATAATGAATTTATGAAAAATTTCGATAAAATTATAGGCATAGGGAAATTATGCGCCTTTCACCTTAACGATTCGCTGAAGCCCCTCGGCTCTAAAGTGGACAGGCACGCCCCTATTGGAAAAGGTTATATAGGGCTGGATGCTTTCAGGTTTATAGTAAACGATGCAAGGCTAAAAAAAATTCCGCTCATCGTCGAAACGCCGGGCGGCGATAAAGAGCATAAAATAGATTTGGATACTTTAAAAAATATGGCGCCGACTTATATTATCCGTTAAGCCAATCTAAATACTTTTTAACCCCTTCTTCGACGGAAATAAAGCTTTCGTCGTATCCGATACCTCGCAGGGCGGCTATATCGGCCTCCGTGAAACTTTGATAAGCGCCTTTAAGATGTTCGGGAAAAGGAATATATTCTATCGAACCTTTTCCGAGATATTTTATTACGGCGTTTGCTACATCGTTAAACGACCTTGCTTTACCCGTTCCGAGATTAAATATGCCGGATTTGGAAGGATTATCCATGAACCATAGATTGACTTTGGCGCAGTCTTCCGCATAAATAAAATCCCGCCTCTGCCCGCCGTTTCCGTAACCCGCCGTTCCTTCGAAAAGCCTTGCTTTTCCGGCGGCGGCTATCTGGCTGTTAAAATGAAAAGCTACGCTGGACATTGCGCCTTTATGCGCCTCCCTCGGACCGTAAACGTTAAAATACCTGAATCCCGCAATCTGATATTTAGCCCTTTTTATAATGCTTCTAACATACTGGTCGAACTGGAATTTTGAATAAGCGTACATATTAATCGGAAGTTCGCATTCCCTTTTTTCAACAAATCCCTTTTTGCCGAGTCCGTAAACCGAAGCCGACGAAGCATAAATAAATTGGGCGCCTATTTCTTGGCACCATTTCAATAACTCCTTGGAATATTCGAAGTTGTTTCTCATTATGAATTTTCCGTCCCATTCAGTGGTAGAAGAGCATGCTCCTTCATGAAATACGGCGGATATGCTTCCGAAATCCAGACCTGATTTAACGTTAGCCAGAAAATCGTCCCTGTCCATATAGTCTAAAATATCGAGGTCGGAAAGATTGTGCATTTTCCTGCCATTTGTTAAATTATCGACGACAAGGATATTCGTTTCGCCTCTTTTATTCAGCGCTCCTACGATATTCGAGCCTATAAATCCGGCTCCTCCGGTAACAACTATCATTAAATTATCCCCTTAATTTTAAATTTATTTCGCTTTTCATTTAATTAACGTTAATATTGGATTTTCTATTCCAGATACGATAAAAATTATGCAATGCGATATAGATTTCTCTTTTGTTCGTAATATAAGTCGCGTTATTATCCTGATTTTCCTGCGGCCCGCATTTATAACCGTAACAGGATGCTCCTTCCGCGGAAGGAGACCAGTTTGCCGAACCTTCTCTAAAAACAACGCCGGGTATTATAAATATCTTATCGTGCATAATATTCCAGAACCCCCCGTCTCTTTTAGCTTTAATATAAATATTTCTTGCGTTTTTAAGCATATATGTTCTGTCGGTTCGAACCTTCATCTGCTTGTCGTCCCTGTATAAGTAAATCTTAACGCCTCTGCGGGCAAGGTATATCAAATCTTTTGCAATCTTATAGTCGGTAAAGGAGTACATTGCGATATAAAGCCGTTTGGCTTTTAACGATTTATTAAGCCAATGGATATCGATGTTCTGAAGATTGCTTTGAGGAGAAAAATAAGTTAAGGTTTCGGCATAAACGGATAGAGGCATAAGTTGAACTAAAACCGTAAAAATAAAAATGCCGACAAAAAATTTTTTCATATAAAAACCTATATGTCGTATATATTATATGGAGCAATTAATTTTATTTTAACTTTTTTAATTATATTACAGATGCGGCCGATATGCAACAAATAACCTGGCACGCAAAACCGCCGGCTTTATCGAAAATTAATTTTATCAAGGCAAAATAGTTATATAATATTAATATACGCTTATTAATACAAATTAATGCATAATAAAACCTGCGGCGGAGTCCATTATGGAAGCATCCTTATACTCGGTAGCAATATCTGCGGTATATGTTATTCATCTTATATATGCGCTTATTATCGTAATAGGTTTTTTCTTAATCGTAATAGGTTTTTTTGCCCGCTGGAGGTGGATAAGAAATTTTGCGTTCAGATTGATTCATCTTTTAATGATTGGAATAGTCGCAATAGAATCTATTTTTAACGCGGAATGCCCCTTAACATGGCTTGAATATAAGCTAATGTCGTTAGACCGCATAAAACATAGTTCTATGCCTTTTATTGCTGGAATGGTCGATAAGGTTTTATATTATAATTTCCCTATATGGCTGTTCAACGCTATATATATAATATTCGGTCTGGCAGTTTTTATCGCATGGTTTGCAATTCCGCCGGTTCGCTTAAAAAAATCTGTTTCTTACTAAATATTTATTTTTTCTATTTTAATTTTATTTATAATATCGTTTACCAAATCCATCGTAAAAAGCTCGGTTCCCGGCATCTGAACCGTTGCCGAGCCGCATGCTATTCCGAGCCTTAAAGCGTCTTCCGGACTTTTTCCGCTTGCAACAGCGCTTAAAATACCCGCTACCATGGAATCTCCGGCTCCGACTCTTGAAACCACGGGAACTTCAGGAGCGGAACCGTAAAAAATTCCTTCTTTCGACGCAAGCATAGCCCCTTTATGTCCAAGCGATATAAATACATATTCGATGCCGTAACTGCAAATATCCGCGGCGGCTGAAGCAATTTCAAGATTTGACGGCAGTTTTCTTTTGACTAATCTCTCAAGCTCATGGATATTCGGTTTGATTATAAACGGCTTCGATCTGACGGCGCTTGCCAATAAAGCGCCGTCCGCATCGACGAGGCATTTTATCCCCGCGCTTTTCAGGCGGGTGCATAATATATAATATATATCGTGGGTAATATTTAACGGCGGCGAACCGGTCAGCACGGCAAAGCCGTCTTTTGAATAAGCATAAAGGTCTTTCTCTAATTTATCCAGAACCGAAAAACCCATAGCTGGTCCCATGCCGTTTATTTCATATTGGGAAACTGGGTCGCTTTGCTGAATAACGCAATTTATTCTCGTCTCTCCTTCTTCCCATATAAAATGCGGGTCGTCTAGCTCATCCGTTAGAATATCGGAAATCAGCGACCCGATTTTTCCGGCTAAAACGCAGCATGTGGATGCTTTTACCTTAAGCCTTTTAAATGCCCTCGCAACGTTTATGCCGTTTCCGCCCGGATCGAACCTTGTTTCGAAGGAATGTATTTTTTCGTCGTCAACCAATTTTTGGACTTTATAAGTAACGTCTAATGCAGGATTAAGCGATAATACAGCAATATTAGCCAAAGGCGGCTCCTTAATAATTTTTTATTTTTTAATTATATCAAATAAATTTAATAATAAAAATATATTGACATTCATATATATTTATTTTAATATATAATTATTGGCATATGCTAATAATTAAATTTATATCATATCAATATGAGACCTTATAAGTGCAGGAAAGTCGAACAAGAGCCGGAAATAAAGTTTTTCAAGCCCAATGGAATTCCAGCTAAATTATTGGAAAAAATCGTTTTAACGGTTGACGAATTTGAAGCGGTCAGGCTTGCCGATTTAAACGGCTTATATCATGAAGAAGCGGCAGAAAAAATGAATATATCGCGGCAGACGTTCGGCAATATAATATCGTCCGCCAGATATAAAATTGCAGATTGTTTGGTTAACGCTAAAGCTTTAAAAATAGAAGGAGGTGAGATAGAGATGAAAAGGAACTTTTTTTGTTCGGGCTGTAAAAATACCTGGGATGAACCTTTTGGAACAGGCAGACCGGAAAAATGCCCTAAATGCGGCGATAAAAACTTTCGCAGGGTTAATAACCGAAACGAAGGGTGCGAACGCGGCAGAAAAGGACGCCGCTGTTCTAACGGCGGTTGATAAAAATACTTAAATTTAATTAGTAAATTTTTAAACAAGGAGATAAAATATGAAATTATGTATTCCAACTGTTAATTTCGAAGCTCAAAAGATAAGCAGGCATTTCGGAAGCGCTCCGTATTTTTTTATATACGATACGGAAACCGGAGTTTCGGAAGTGATTGCAAATTCAAATAAAAATCACGAGCACAATATGTGCAACCCGGTAGGCGCAATAGTCGGAAAAAACGTCGATGCGGTTGTTTGTTTCGGCATAGGAGAAGGGGCCATCAGGAATCTGGAACGAAACGATATAAAGGTTTACAAGACCGATAAAAGTTTAATTTCCGATATACTTGAGGACAGCAAAAAAAATAACTTCTCGACTTTTGAATACGGGCATACCTGTTCATCCCACGATAGACATCATAACGCGGGTTGTTCGCATTAACGAAAAATATATGCCGCTATAAATGTTTCACGTGAAACATTTATAGCGGCATAATTAAGAAATCTTTAAAACTTTACCGCCCGAAATATTTTTATTTTTAATTTCTGTTAACGCTGTATTCGCTTCATTTAATCCATAAAGTTGAAATTCGGGTTTTATATTATACTTTGACGCTGTTTGCAAGACATCCTCGATATCGGCAAACGTAACGTTTGCAACAGACTTTATCTCTCTTTCCATCCATAAATCCCTGGAATAATCGATATTTATAAGATAATCTTTATCTAAGTCTTCCTTTCTTATATTATTTATAACAAGACGCCCGCCTGGTCTTATATTTTTCATAACTTCCGCTGCGGGCATCCAGACCGGCGTAGTATCTATAACCGAATGTAATTTTTCCGGCGGAATCTCCTTAATATCCCCGCTCCAGTTCGCGCCAAGCCGCAAAGCATGTTTTCTTTCGTTTTCAGACCTTGCAAAAACAAACAATTTTATATTCGGAAAAACAGATTTAGCTATTTTTAAAACTAAATGGTTAGAAGCTCCGAATCCAAGAAAACCTAAATTCATTCCGTTTTTAATTCCGGATAATTTTAAAGCCCTGTATCCTACGGCGCCGGCGCATAAAAGGGGCGAAGCCTCTTCGTCCGTAAAATTTTCCGGTATAATTGCGGCATAGTTCTCGTTTATTTTCGTATATTCCGCATAACCGCCGTTCACGTCTTTACCCGTAGCGACAAAATCGGCGCATAAGTTTTCAAGCCCGCTTTTGCAATATTCGCATTTACCGCAGGCGGAATTAATCCAGCCTATCCCTACCCTGTCCCCTATTCTGAGCCTATTTACTTCACTGCCCGTCTCTACAACTTTGCCTACTATTTGATGCCCGGGAATAACCGGAAGATTAATAGGACGTATTCTCC